>CAYXGP010000029.1:0-52994 GCA_964464515.1 uncultured Enterobacterales bacterium | reverse complement strand
CGTGGGACCGCCCTCAGGTCGAGGGGGGAGATTGCTTTTCTTGGAGCGGCCTGACCATGCCGCGGTCAGGGGGCCGGTCGGTGGTGACCGGTGCCGCCCTACGCGGGGATGATCGTCACCCGCTTTCGGTTGCGGTGCCGCTCGAACTTGACCCGGCCGTCGCGCAGGGCGAACAGGGTCCAGTCGCGACCCACTCCCACGCCCGGGCCGGGGTGGAAGCGCGTGCCGAGCTGGCGGACGATGATGTTACCGGCGGTGACGAACTGGCCGTCGTGCCGCTTGACGCGCCGATACTGGGGGTTGGAGTCGCGACCTTTGCGGGTGCTTCCCTGGCCTTTCTTATTCGCCATCGAAGTCTCCAGTCCGCCCGTTCAGGCGGAGATCTGCGTGATGCGGAGGGTGGTCATGCGGGGCCGGAAGCCGCCCCGACGACGGGTGCGGCGGGTGCGGCGGTACTTGAAGATGTCGCGCTTCTTGCCGAGCGTGTGGGCAACGACCTCAGCCACCACCTTCGCACCCTCGACACAGGGACGGCCGAACACGGCGCCGTCGTCGGTGTGGAGCACCAGCACGCGGTCCAGCTCGACAGTGCTGCCGACCTCCGCCGCGAGGCGATCGATTTGGACGGTGTCGCCCTCGGACACCTTGAGCTGTCTGCCACTCGTAGCAACCACGGCAACCATGGTGTTCTCCTTTGATGCGCGGGCTGATGCGCGGGCTCTGATACGCGTCTCTGATACGTATGAAGGGGATTCGGTGAGACCACGGGGTGTGGGCTGCGATCAGGCGCCAGCCGATCCGTCGGTGGTTCACGAACCGGCCTCGATTAGTCCGAGAAGGGAGGCGTGTCAAGCCATCCCCGACCCACACGGCTCACATGCCACGCGGGCCGAGCTGCGCGCGGAGGACATCGAGCCGCGCGTGGACCTCGTCGGCGGAGAGCTGCGCGTACCGCTCGGGGAGCATCCTCCGCGAAGACGACTCGAACACCGCGAGCATCTCCATGAAGGCCAGCATCCGGGTGTCGCGGCTGGGGATGACGTCCTCGACGGCGGCGGCCATATCGCCAGCGGTGATCGTCTCGCGATCGGCCTCTGCTGCGTGGTTGGCGGCGGACAACAGCACCGCCTCAAGCTCGGCGCTGGAGTAGCCGGCGGTGTGCTCGGCGGCGGGCGCCATGCTCACGCCAGACGCCAGCGACAGGCGGTTCTTACGCACGAGCGCCTCCAGCATGAGCTGGCGCTCCGAGGTCTCCTCCGGGAAGAAGAAGGGGATCTTCAGATCGAGCCGCCCGGGACGCTTGAGGTCGGTGTCGAGCTTGTCGGGGCGGTTGCTCATCATGAGGATCACCACCCGACCGCGGTGGCTGGTGTCGCTCATGAACTCCTTGAGCCGGGCGATCACGCGGCTGGAGGTGCCGCCGTCGCCGTCCTGGCCGCCCATCGAGCGATCGGCCTCGTCGATGATCAGCAGGACGTACCCCAGACCGTCGACCACCTGGAGGATCTTCTCGAGGTTGCCCTCGGTGGAGCCCACCCAGCGGTCGCGGAAGTTCTTGAATTTCAAACAGGTGAGGCCGCTCTCTGCTGCGAACGCCTCCGCCACGTAGGTCTTCCCCGTGCCCATCGGGCCGACGAAGAGGATCCCCATGGGCACGCGGTTGCGCTGTCCCTTCTTGATGGCGGCGGCCACCCGCATGAGGTCGTTCTTGAGGCGCTCGACGCCGCCCACGTGGCTGAAGTCGTGGTCGGGATCGACGAACTCGACCAGTCCGTGACACTCCTGCTCGATGATCGCCTTCTTGCGGCGGCTGACCACGCGGAAGGTGATCGGCTCCCCTGACTGGCGGGCCCGCCGGAACAGCCCGCGGATCTGCACGAGCGACAGCCCCGCGGAGACCTTCGTCAGCGCCCCGTCGTCCACCTCCAGCCGCACGCCCCGCCGCGGCTGCGCGGCGATGAAGGCGCGGCGCTCCTCCTCATCGGGCAGCGGGATCGCCACAGCGGCGAGCTGGGGGCTCGACACCACGCGGCGATGGACATCCGACAGGGTCTCGGTGATCAGGACGACCAGGTTGTCGCTCTCCAGCAGCGCGGGATCGCTCGACCAGCGCTGCAGGCTGACCAGGTTGGCCTTGTCGGAGTCGCCCATGAAGCTCAGATCCGCCATGGGGACGATGGTCTCGATGTAATCGAGCACGACCGCGGCATGCTGCGCGGGATCTGTGGTGACCATCTCGATGAGCGGGAGCACCTGGTCGGCGGTGACCGGCCAGGTGTTGAGCACGCCCTCTCCCCGCATGGTGCGCCGCACGTTGAGCGCCGTCAGGAAGCGCTTCTCGATCGTCTTGTCGGGGAACTGCAGGCCCTCGGAGACGTTGTACGACACCACGATGTCCTTGGAGCGACCCAGGAAGCGCTCCAGGAACTCACGCAGGTTGATGTACTCCACGCGATCGCCGGTCTCCCAGGGGAACACGTCGCGCACGGTTCCGTGCAGCAGGAACATGCTGGCTTCGCCTGAGAGGTAGCGGAGCTTGAGGTCTTCGGCCCACGCCGGGAGGATGGGTTCGCGGTTCATGGCACTGCCGGTGAGAGGGAGTGGCGGTCTAACCCGTGGACTCCCCCTGAGGCGCGACCGCGCGGCGCTCCAGCGCGTCGATCCGCTCGGTCAGATCCGGGATGTCCCCATCCGGGCCGATCAGATCCTCCAGCTCGTCGGCGAAGCGCGCCATCGGCCCCTCCGGCCCCTCGAGCGCGTCGATCCGCCGCCCGAGCCAGGTGATCTGTGACAGGAGTGGATGGACCGACGTCCGCTCCTCCAGCGCCGCCACGCGATCCTCCAGGGCGCGTACGCGCGCGCGCAGGCGCGCCAGCTCTCCAGCCGGATCCGCCGCGGTGGCCTCGCGGATACGTCGATCCAACTCATCCGCGAGGCGCAGCTCATCGCCTAGGAGCGGGATCCGCGGCGCGACGTGGAGGCCCCCGTCGCCCGGGTCCTCCACCGACAGCCAGCGCGGCGCCTGCGCGAACATCGCGCCAGTGAGGGGGTTTGTCATCCCAAGGACGACCCGGAAGCCGCCCGCGGGGCCCACCACGACCCGCCGCAGCCGCTCCTCCCACAGACTCGCGGCGCTCTGCGCGGTTGCGTGGAGGCGGAATCGGAGGTCGTAGGTGCCGGGCGCAACCGGAGCCTGCCGGGCGTCGAGGAGGGTGGCCGCCACGATCGACATACCCACGGTCATGACGCAGGCGCTCGCGGGGTGAGCGTGAGGATGACTCCGGCGGCCTCGACCTGCAACGTGAGATCCGGCGCATCGAGCCAGGCAGAGAGCACACCCACGGCGTCGGGATCTCCCATCTGCCGCAGCGCACGGGCCACGGCGATCCCCGTCGGCAGGTCGGGCTCCATGGACATCTCCAGAAGAACGCGGCGCCCCTGCCGCTGCAGGCTCCGCGGCGGCTCCCGCTCCAGCATCTCTCCCAGCATCGCGATCGCCAGCGCGCGCTGCTCGCGGTCGGAGGACCGGGCGGCGTCGATCAGCAGCCGCCAGTCCCGCTCCCCCGCGCCAGCCAGCAGGAGCCGGGCGTAGGTGCGCGCAGCGGCGGTGGTGCTGCTCGCCAGTCGCTCGACCACCACCAGCGCCGCGTCGCGGGCCGGACCGTCCTCCCCGAGCACCACCGGCGCCGCGAAGTCGAGGATCTCCAGCTTGCCGACTCCGGGCTCGTCGCCCTCCGACGCGGGATCGCCAGCCAGCGCCATGAGCGCCGACCGCCCCCGATCCGGCGCCAGCCGCAGCAGAGCCACCGCCAGCGGGACCGCGATGATCGGCTCGGCCTGCTCCGCAGCAACCTCCAGGGGGGCCGCCAGCCCTTCGAGCCCGCTTCGGCCGAGGGCCTCGATGAACCCCAGCTCCACCGGAAGATCCTCATCGCGCAGCACCGTCGCCAGCCGCTCGACGGCCCCTGCGTCGCCGAGCTGGCCCGCCGCGAGCAGACAGGGCGCGGCCAGCCACTCCTCGGGCAGCGTCGCGATGGCCTCCCGGATCGTCGGGAGGGCCTCCGCCTCTCCCGCCGCCGCGAGGTGCAGGGCCGCAGCGCAGCGGGTGTAGGCCTCCAGGCCCTCTCGCGCGGTGAGCTGGAGCAGGAGCTCGCGACTCTCCTGCTCCGGCAGGCGCGCGGCCAGGGCGTCGATGGTCGCGCGCTGCACCCACGGAGCCGGGTCCCAGGCGCCGCGGGGCCCCCACGGACCGCCGGCAGGCGCAGGGGTCGTGGAGATCTGAAGCGAGATCGCCCGCGCGCGCAGCCCGACATCCAGCTCCGCGCCGGCCGCCGTGAGCACGGCGCGCGCGCGCTCGGGCTCTGCCGCCGGAGTCGACACAGCGTCCGCAGGAGGCGTCCGCGGGCATCCCGCCAGGACGAAGAAGAGAAGCACCGTCAGCCGCCACCCTCCAGGGCCTTCCGCGCAGCCTCGGCGCCGTCTCGGGCCTCGTACCAGTGGTGGGTCAGGCGGAGACCATCGGCCTCCATGACGGCCCCGAAGCCCTGCAACGCGACGTCGGCCCGACCGGCGTCGAGATCGCCCCGGGCCTGCGAGACCTGCGTCGCCAGCCCCTTCCGCTCAGCGGCGTCTGGAGCGTCCTCGGCGGCGACATCGAGCGCTTGGAGGATGAGGATGCGGCGATTGCCGAGCCGGGCATCGTCGGGGAGGTGGATCAGCGCCTCTTCGACCGCCGAGAGCGCGTCGATCAGGTGCCCCTCCCCCTCAAGGGCCGCCTCGGCCGTCTTGATGGCGGCATCCCGGAGCTTCCGCCCCTCAGACGCGGAGGTGGCCTCGCGCTTGAGGCCCCGCTCCAGCTCACCGAAGACGATCTGCTCGCAGGCCGCGAACCCCAGCCACTTGGCCTCGGGGTGCGACGGTTCGAGAAAGAGCACCTTGTAGAAGCGCGTCGCGCTCTCCAGCGGGCGTCCCTCGTACATACGCAGCCACCCCTCCCCGAGCAGGCGATCGACCTCTGCGATGTTCTCGGGGCTCACGGTGTACGGCGCGACGGGCTGGGTCGGGCGCAGGGACGCCAGGCGATCGCCCCCCACGAGCATCCAGCCCAGGAACCCCGCGGCGACGACGCCGATCGCGACGACCAGGCCCGCCGCGATGAGGGCGACGATGTAGCCGACCTTGGGGCGGCGGCGGGGGCGATGGACGACCGTGCGCGCGGACGCCGGGACCCGCGCGGAGGGGATCGCGCCCATGGCCGCTGGATGCGCGTGGCGGGTCGCGGCTTCTCCCAGCAGCTCGAAGCGGAACTCGGTGGTCCCCACGCGGATGCGATCGCCGCTGGAGAGCTGCTCGCGGCGCGCGCGGCGCCCGTTGACGAACGTACCGTTCACGCTGCCGCCGTCGCGGAGCCAGTAGCCCTCCTCAGTGATCTCGATGTCGAAGTGGCGGCGACTGGCCGCCGGATCAAACAACACGACGTCGCGGTCTTCGGAGCGTCCGAGCGTGAGACGGTCGCTGTCGATCGCGTACCGCTCGCTGAGTCGGTAGCCCGAGATGACCACGAGCTGGGCCGGCGGCGCGGCGCTCAGGTTGGCGCTCGGCGCGGCCGGGCGCGGATACCCCGCGGTGGAGGGCTGGGGGATGGCGGCCTGCGCGGCCAGGAAGCGGAACGACAGCACGAAGGGATCGAGGACGATCTCATCGCCGTCGGCCACCTCCTGACTCTCGATGGGATGGTCGCGGTAGAAGGTGCCGTTCCCGCTCCCCAGATCTTCTATCCGGACGGCGTTCTCGTCGATGACCAGGCGACCGTGCCGCCGACTGATGCCGATGTCGGAGAGCACGAGATCGTTGTCTTCGGCGCGCCCGAAGCTGGTGACTCCCGCGCCGACGATGGTCCGCCGATCGGGGTGTCCCGACCTCCGCACGATGATCTCGACCTGCCTGGAGCCCACCGCTTCTCCCCTTCGGAGGAAGTCTATATCGCTCCGACCGTCCAGAGCAGGGCGATCGCGGCCAGGATCAGAACGGCGAGTGCTACCCAGCGCGCGGGGCCGGGCCGCTTGGGCACGGGCGGAGGGGGCGTGACCTGGGCAGTGGGCAGCGGGCGCTGGCGCACCACGCTCTCGTCAGGCAGCTCTCCCTCCCCGCGCCGTCGCACATCGAGGACGAATTTGTTGGCGCCGACGCGGAGCGTATCTCCCGGGCCGAGCTGCTTCGGCCGGGCCACCCGCTTGTTGTTGACGAAGACGCCATTCCGGCTGCCAGAGTCCTGCACCCACACGCCCGCGTTGTGGACGCGGATCAGCGCGTGGTAGCGGGAGACGCCCGAATCGTTCAGCCGCAGGGAGGCGTCCGGGGCGCGGCCGAGGGTCAGCCCGTCGAGGGTGATCCGGTGCTCCTGACCTGCCAGGGAGCCATCCGTGGCGACGAGGTAGGCGACGAAGTCCATCTCGGCCGCCTCCGCTGCACCCGCAGGTGCTCCCCGAGTGCGGTGCCGACTGCGCACCCGGCTGCCCTGGGTGCGTAGCCGACTTCGCGCCGGGCGTCAGCCACCATCATGCGGTGCTCTACCGATGCGGTTCAGTCCTCGGGAGAGAGCACGGCCATCAGCTCCCGCCACTCGCGCTGGGAGAGCCCGCTGTCTTCGGGGGTGACCGTCTCGCCACGGAGTCTGCGGCGCACGACCTCCAGCCCCAGCCGGGACATGAAGGCGCCGCCGCTCCGATAGTCGGTGAAGGCCTCCCAGGTCAGCGGCACCCAGGCCGCCACGAGGTCGGCGATGGCCTCTGCGTACACCCGGATCTCGAATTGCGCGTGGCGATCGAGCCGCAGCGACAGGAAGTGCATCAGGTTGTGCAGATCGATCTTCCAGTACCACTGGGTGTAGTAGTTGACCGTCAGATCCATGCGCGCCAGCTCGCGGGCGATCTGGTGCTCGTCCATCAGCGCTCGGTAGGTGGCGTAGGTCTGCTCGGCGTCACGACGCAGGAGGGCCTGGACCGCCGCCGCCTGCTCGGCCGACACGGTGTCTCCGCGGCCCTGGCGATTGGACGCCGACTGCACCGCGATGTCTTCTGGCGCCGGGATGTAGAACTCGCGATCGAGCACGGAGTACCTGGCGCTGTACTCGTTGACGTTGGCCGTGCGATGGCGGATCCACTGTCGGGCCACGAAGATGGGGAGCTTGACGTGGAGCTTGATCTCTGCCATCTCAAACGGAGTCGTGTGGCGGTGACGCAGCAGATAGCGGATGAGCCCGCGGTCCTGGCGCACCCGCTTGGTGCCCTTGCCGTACGACACCCGGGCGGCCTGCACGACGGCGGCGTCATCGCCCATGTAGTCAACCACGCGGACGAACCCGTGGTCGAGGACGGGGACCGGCGTGAACAGCCGCTCCTCCAGCGCCGGCACCGTGGGGCGGCGGGTGGTGTAGGACTCTTCGCGGGCCGCCTCCAGGGCCGCGCTCTCTTCAGGGCTGAGCTTCACGGGGGCTCCTCGGGGTGCAGGCAGGTGTCGGTGCGATAGCATGGCTGCGCGCGCCTCGCCCTGGACCACGCGCCCTGAATTACCCGCTCTGGAGTGCGCACATGATCGCCCGTGATCGCGTCACGCGAGTCCACGCCGCTGCCTGTCGCCGGGGCGACAGCGGGTACACCGATCCGAACACCGGGCTGATGGTGCTCACCGCGCGCTACCTGAAAGAGCGGGGGTTCTGCTGCGCCGCCGGCTGCCGGCACTGCCCCTACTCCGAGGCCGATCGAGTCGCGGCGGGCCGCCCAGCCGACGCCGAGATCTGGCGCTGAAGACACGCCCTTCACGAGAGACTGGCTTCAAGCAAGACAGACTGGAGAGACCATGACCACCGACGAGACGGGCTCGACCAACGGAGCAGGCGCTCCGCCCTCGCTCATGTCCTCCCTGCGAGGCACCGATCCCGCGCAGGCCGCCGAGGCGCTGCGAGAGGCGCTGCGGCACGACCCGGAGCGCCTCGACCTGGTACACGCGCTGGCCGTGGTCGAGCTGCGACGCGGCGAGCCCGACCTGGCGCATGCGCTGGCCGCGGGCGGCATCTCCCAGGCCCGCATGCGGCGCGACGCCACCTCGGGGATGCTCGTCCCCCAGCTCCTCCTGGTGCGGGCCAGCGCCAGCGAGGATCGCTACGACCCCACCGACGCCGAGGCCGCCTACCGCGAGATCCTCGACCACGAGCCGGAGAACCCGCGGGGCCAGCAGGGCCTGGGCTACCTGCTGTTGGCCTGGGGCCGCGTCAGCGAGGGGCTGGGGTGCTTCCACGCCTACCTCGATCAGGCCGTCGACGAGCCGAACTATCTCGAGGCCACCCGCGCAGTGGTGCGCAGCATCGAGGACCTCATCGTCCGCGATATCCACCCGCTCATGTTCCTCCAGGCCCATCGCGGAGCCTACGTCGAGTTCTTCAACGACACAGCACAGAAGATGGCCGGCGAGGGCTGGATCGCCGAGGCCGCCCGCATGCGCCGCACCGACGACGGGCGCGTCGTCAACTCCATCCCTGATGGCGCGCAGCCCTACGCCGGGGTCCGGGTCGATCTGGTCGATCCCAGCACCGGCCAGGGCGGCCAGATCGGGGACAAACCGATGGTGGTCGCGCTCAAGGAGTTCGAGTCGGTCTCGCAGGCGCCCGTGCTGTCCACGTGGCCCCCCCACGAGCACCCGTTCCCGCTCTGGGTGAGCAGCCGCTGCCCCTGGAACCACCTCTCAATCCAGATCCGCATGGCCGAAGACGCCGACTTCAGCGCGCTGGATGCCACCATCGGCGACTGGTACAGCGCCGGATTCGACGGCTCGTTCGGCAGCAGCGAGGCTGGACGGCTGCACGAGATCACCCCGCCGAGGCCGATCGGGCGGGGGCGCGTCGTCTACCACGTCGACTGCGGCAGAGCCGAGCTGAGCTGCGTGCCGGATCTGATGCGGCGGCTGGCGGTGCTCCACTCGTCGCAGGCCATCGAGGGGGTGCTGCTGGGGGAGGGGTTTGTGCCGATGGGTAGGGAGTAGCGCAAGCCCCGTCAGGCCGCTCCAGGGAAAGAAGTCTCCCATGATCGGCGTGAGGGCGGCCCCGCGTGAGGCTCGGCCTGCGAGGCCCCAGGTCTACAGGCGTGCGTCGCGCGATGTCGTATCTGGCCCAAATCGAAAGACAGGGTTCGAGAGCGTCGCACGTCTGGGGGGCCGGGGCCTCGGGGGAGAAGGTCTTTTCAAGGACGGCCTCACTCATCCGGGGACAGCTCAGGAAGCGCTGAAGTGTCGATCCCGTCGGCCTCCAGGTAAGGCCGCATCACGGCCGCCAGATCGGCCACCCGGTCGGGGAACTTATCAGAGAGATCGCGCAGGTTGAGCGGATCGAGCCCGCGGTTGAACAGCTCGACCCGTCCGCCGTCCGTCGTGGCCAGCCAGACCAGCTTCCACGGACCGACCACGACCGCCCGGTCCTTGGCGGCGATGAGCTGCGGCTTGAACTTCGGTCGGATGTGGACCCGGCCTGTCTCGGGATCGGCGCTGTACCGCTCGGAGACCGTCCTGAAGGGATACCGCCGGTGTCCCTTCACCCAGTACCGGGGCTCGCTCAGGCCCGTCTCGATGTAGACCGGCCGCGGCGCCTCCTCGGCGCCAGCGAGCAGCGGCAGCATGCTCCGCCCGTCGGTGGCGTTCGGCCAGTCCAGCCCGAAGTGCTCGGCCAGCGTGGGCGCCAGGTCGATCAGCCGGACCGGCGCCGAGACCCGCTCGCCGGCGTGGGCCCCATCGGGCGATCGGAGGGCCAGCGCGACCCGGAACTGCGCCTCACCGTAGGCATGAAAGCCGTGGTTGGGCCCCGTGTAGCGGTAGGGCAGCTCGGGCGACCACAGCTCCTCGCCGTGATCGCTCATCAGCACGACCACGGTGTTCTCTGCCAGTCCGGAGTCCTCGAGGGCGGCCGTGAGCGCGCCGACCAGCCGATCGGCCATGTCGATGCCGCTGTCGTAGATGCGCACGTCCTGGGCGGCGACCTCCTCGACCGACAGGCCCTTCTCTTCGTCGTAGGCGACCAGCGTGGTGCCTGAGCGCGAGTAGCGGAATCGGTTGGCTCCCCGGTAGCCCTCCTGGCCGTACATGTGGGTCCACGGCCGGACCCGATCGCCCGGCGCGTGGAGCACGCACGAGTGGATCGCCATGAAGAACCGCTCGTGCTGCGCGGCCTCGGCCAGCTCCTGCACCGCGGCGTCGACGAACCGATCGGGGTGGTAGCTCTTTCCGAACGCCTGGTTGTGCTCGGTGGTGGGCACCAACGAGAAGCCCAGCGGGTTGTGCAGCAGCCCATGGAAGGCGCGGTACCGGGGCTCGTTGACGCTCACCGCGAAGTTCTGCACGCCGACCGGGGGCTGCCGGATGTGCTCGAAGCCTGTCTCGGGGACCATGTACGAGAAGCGGCTGTCGTCGGTGACGAACCGGGTGTGCCACCCGGCGTCGCGCATCACCTGGGGCAGCAGCGCCTGAGCCGGGACGAGGGCCTCGGACTCGGGCAGGTTGTCGCGTACCCCGTGAGTGATGGGCAGGCTGCCGCTGAGGGTAGAGATCCAGGCCGGGTAGGTGCGGGCCAGCGGGCTCCAGGCCGACTCGAACACCGCCGACTCCGCCAGCAGCGCGTCGATCCGGGGGGAGGTGTCGAGCGGATAGCCGAAGGCGCCCAGGTGATCGGGACGCAGCGCGTCGATCCCGATCACCAGCAGGTTCGGCCCTGCGTTGGCCGGCGGCTCGTCCGGCACCGGCGGCGCGAGCACCAGACCGACGACGCTCATCCAGGCGGTCAGCAGCGCCGCGCGCACCGCCAGCGCCCCCCGCTCGGCGACCGGCCAGCGCCGCCACGTCAGCGCCAGCGCCACCACCAGGAGCACACCACCCACGGCGTCGACCTGCTCCGGAGCCACGGTGTCCACCCACCAGGCCCGCCACGGAAACCAGTCGTGCAGCGGAGGAAAGGTGGACATCTGCCGAGCGTTGCCGAGCGCGCTCACCGCGACGATCAGCCCCAGCGCGGTCGCCCACCAGCGGCGTCGCGACGGCACCGTGGGAGACGCCATCGCCAGCGCCAACGCCAGCGCCGGGACCGCCAGCAGACCGAGCACCAGGTAGGCGCCGATCATCTGGAGCACGTAGTCGGCGACGCCCCGCGCCAGCAGCGCGGTGGTCTCGGGATCGGCGATGTGGGCGGTGGACCGCTGCAGCAGGCCGAAGCTGGCGGCGCTGTCGATCACGAACAGCACCAGCAGCCAGAGCGGCCCCGCCACGAGGGCGCGCCGCAGGTGCGGCCCCAGCCCCGTCACAGCAGCCCCATCACAGCGCCCTGCTCACAGCGACCCTGCTCACAGCAGTGCGGCCAGCAGAGAGGTGAGCAGCGAGCAGCCGCAGCACACACCGACGCAGACCACGCCGATCACCAGCGCGATCAGCATCTTGCCGTGATCGGCGCCCGGCACCTCGCCGTCGCCGAGGGCCATGATGACCTGCCCCGCGCCGCCCACCGAGCCCCCCCAGGCCGCGAGGAACGGCGCCATTCGAGGAAACAGGTCGGGATGGTCGATGTCATACAGCACCACCGCGGCCGGCGCCCCGTGGATCTCCAGGCGCGCCGACGAGCGCGGCGTGTGGGGGAAGCGCACCATCTCAACGCTGGCCTTGTCCACCGTGAACCGCTGGCTCGGCCGGTAGGCGCCGTCGATGCGGGAGGCCGCGAGCTGAACGATCAGCAGACGTCCCTGCGTGAAGCCGAGCTGCCAGCGCTCGCCCGGCCTGCCGTGCCCCAGCTCCTCGGACCACCCCGGCCCGTCGATCTCGGCCATGATCTCCTCTCCGGGGAGCAGCAGATCGTTGAACCACTCCCTGTGGATGGTCATGACGGGTTCCTCGCTGAACAGCGCGCTCGCTGAGTCGACGAGCTTAACCCTCTAGCAGCTGAGAGACGGGTAAGGTGGGACGCCACCCCTCGCGGGGCTATCATCCACGCATGGTCCCCGTGGAGCCGCCATGCGCGTGATGCTGATCAACCCCCCGATCGACTCGGTCCTGGAGCAGGGCAACGCCAACCCGGTCACCTCGTTCCTGTTCTACAACTCCGCGCCGCTGGGCCTGCTGTACGTCGCGGCCATGCTGGAGCGCGCGGGGCACGAGGTCGCCGCCATCGACGCCGCCGCGGAGCTGCTGGACGTCGAGCGGAGCGCGCAGCGCGTGGCGGCGTTCGCTCCAGACGTCATCGGCGTCGGCTCGTTCACGGTCACCTTCGAGACGTGTCTGCGCCTCGCCCGCCGGCTGAAGGCGCTGCTGCCCGATGTCCCGCTGGTGCTCGGCAGCTATCACGTCACGCTGGTGCCCGAGCAGGCGATGGCCCACGACTGCTTCGACGTGGGTGTGCTCGGCGAGGGTGAGTTCACCATGCTCGAGCTGATGGAGCACTTCGCCGGGCGCAAGGCGCTGGCCGACATCGACGGCATCGTCTACCGAGACATCGAGCCCAGGGCCGGCGGGACCGGGGACGGCGAGACCAAAGCCGGCGCGCTGCGGTTCACCCGTCCCCGCAAGAAGTTCAAGAAGCTCGACGAGCTGCCGTTCCCGGCCCGTCACCTGCTGCCGGCCAACATCTACCGGCCCGTCCCGGTCGATGATCACGCCTTCCCCAAGTTCGCGATGGTCACCAGCCGCGGGTGTCCGCACGCCTGCGCGTTCTGCCAGAAGTCCCGCAGCGGCTACCGCAGCCACTCCGCGGCCTACGTCGCCGACGAGCTGGAGCACCTCATCCGTGACTTCGGCGTGCGCGACGTGGCCTTCGTCGACTCGCTGTTCTGCGCCAACAAGAAGCGGGTGCATGCCGTCTGCGACGAGTTGATCCGGCGCGGCCTGCACGAGCAGGTGAGCTGGACGTGCTCCAGCAGGGTGGAGGTGGTCGATCGCCCCCTCCTTGAGAAGATGAAGGCCGCCGGCTGCTGGCGCACGCGCTTCGGCATCGAGTCGGGCAGCGATCAGGTGCTCGACTTCATCTCCAAGGGCATCACCAAGGAGAAGATCCGGCGGGCCATCACCGCCGCGCATGAGGTCGGGCTGCGTCCCAAGGCCTTCTTCATGGTCGGTCACATGCCCGACACCCGCGAGACGATTCTGGAGACGATCGAGTTCGCGAAGTCGATCCCGCTGCACGACGTGACGGTGCAGATCAACACGCTGCTCCCCGAGACCCCGCAGATGGAGGTCTGGGAACGCGAGGGCGAGAAGTGGGGGAGGGTGGTCAACCAGACAAACTCCGAGAAGAGCTTCTGGGAGCCCACGTTCGTGCCGTGGGGTCTGGAGGCCAATGACATCATCGAGCTGCACCGGCGGTTCTACCGGGAGTTCTACTTCCGACCGGTCACGCTGGCGCGGCACCTCGAGGAGATCCGATCGTGGCGTGACGTCGCCAAGTACGTCCAGGCCGGCAGCCTGTTCAGCTTCCTCTTCTTCAACCGCGAGCGTCCGGGCCTGGGCATGATCAAGGACATGATCACCGGCTCGACAGCCGCGCCCGGGTAGCCGAGGATGCCCTCCGCGCGTCACGTCCTCCTGCTGGTGGGCGGCTTCTGCCTGGGCGGAATCGGGGGGCTGGCAGGCACCGGTCGGCTCGATCGCACCCCGCCGCAGATCCACCTGCCCGAGCTGCCGGATCACCCCCTGCGCGGGAGCGTGCCCCTGCAGATCTCCGCCACCGACGCGCAGCCGGGGCTGGTGGGCCTCACGCTGGACGGCGCGGCGCTGCCCGAGGTGTGGGACACCACGGCCCTCCCGGATGGCGAGCACGTGCTGGAGATCACCGCGTGGGACAGCGCGCTGATGACGAACCGGGCGACGGCTGCGCTCACCATCTCGATCGACAACACACCGCCCGGTCTGGAGATCGCCCAGCGCTCCCTGTCCGGTCAGCAGGGCGGCGTGACCCCCCTGCTGATCCGCGCGGACGAGCCCCTGGCTGGGCTGCGCATCGCTGCGCTCGAGCAGGACCGGACGCCCTATCTGCTCGAGGAGGGGCTCTACCGGGCGCTGATCGGGATCCCGGTGGAGCAGGCCGTCGGGCCGGCCGCCGTCACCATCACAGCCACCGATCCTGCCGGCAACGTCCGCGAGACCACCGCGGAGCTCGCCGTCGCCGAGACGAGCTTCCCGCCGGGCGGAACGATCCGGCTGTCGAAGGCGCAGGCGTCGGCGCGCAAGGACCGCGCAGCCATCGACGCGATGAACGCCGCGCGCGTAGAGGCCTACCGACACGTGGAGCCCGCGCAGCTCTGGGAGGGGCCGTTCGTGCGCCCGATCGACGGCCGGCGCTCGTCGCCCTTCGGACGCTACCGCACCTACTCCGACGGCCGACGCAGCTTCCACCTGGGGATGGACATCGCCGGAGCCGTCGGCACTCCCGTGGTGGCCGCGGGCGGCGGCGAGGTCATGGTCGCCGGCTGGCAGCACCTGTTCGGAAACGTGGTGATCCTCCACCACGGACAGGGGATGGCCACCAGCTACAACCACCTCAGCGCGCTCTCCGTGGCGGTGGGGGATCGCGTGAAGGCCGGGCAGGTCGTAGGAGAACGCGGCTCGACGGGGCAGAGCACCGGACCGCACCTGCACTGGGGAATGGAGATCGACGCCGTCGCGGTCGATCCCGAGCCGTTCATCGGGACCGATCCCGGCGCCTGGGAGGACGCGGTCTTCGTTCCCCTCGCGGACGGCACAGGATCGTCGGGTTCGCTTGCCCCCCCCGAGGGGCCCGGGTAGAAGAGGGGACCTACGGGGGACCCGACGTGGCTGACGCGAGCAACATCTGGGAAGACAACATCGGCGGGAACGCCATGATCAACGGCAAGCAGGTGTCCTTCTATGTGGACATGGAGTGCATCCTCTGCTCGGTGTGCTCCGACGCCGCGCCGAACAACTTCCGCATGAGCGACGAAGAGGATCACGACATCTGCTACAAGCAGCCCGAGAACGAGGACGAGCTGGCCGAGTGCTACGAGGCCCTCGAGAACTGCCCCGTCGAGGCCATCGGCGACGACAGCGCCGGGTAGCGTCCCCTCGCAGATCGCCGCAGGGGCACGAGAGGGGGGCACGAGAGGGGGGCACTGGAGGGGGCACGAGAGCCCTCACGGGGCGTAGCGCCCGAAGATCTCCTCCTGGATCGCATCGATCTCCCGCCGCGCGGTCCGCACCAGCCGCGCCTCCGGTCCGCGCTCCGGCAGCTCGCCGTCGAGATCGATCTTGCGCTCCACCGCCCAGGTTATCCGCCCCTCGCTCACGCCGATGCGCAGCTCGCCCAGGCGCATCGTCTGGAAGTGGCTCCGGACCCAGACCGCCGATCCCACCCGCATCGGCGTGGTGCGCTCACGGTAGCGGTCGGCGTCGATCACCACGTCCACCAGGCCGTCGCGGGCCAGATCCCGGGCAGTCTCGGCTGCCGCGTACGACAGCAGGACCACCAGGTCAGCGCCCTGCGCGCGCAGATCGGCGACGGCCCGGCGAGCCGCCGGCTCGGGCTCTTCCACCACGAAGCCCGGCGTCTCGATGAAGCGCACCCCCGGCGTGGTGATGCCGGTGACGCCGACCGTGAGCGGCCCGGCCGCGATCAGCCGCCCGGCCTCCACTCCCTCGCCGGCGATCTGCGCGCTGACCAGGGGGAGAGCCGGCGGCCCGTCGACCAGGCTGCGCAGTCCGGCCATGTCGCCGTAGGCCACGTTCATCGCTGCGGGCGCCAGGAGCTGCATCCCGGCGACCATCCAGCGATTGATCACCGGCACGTCCCCGCGCGGCTGGCCGTCGAGCTGCCGGGCGTCCTCCAGCCAGGTCCCGCTGTTGAGCACCAGCACCGGCGCGGATCCCTCGCGGGTGCCGGCGACATACGCGGCCTGTCGGGCCAGCCCCCCCCGCGGCCGCTCCGCGCACCCGCACGGCTCCAGCGATCCCTGCTCCTCGCCGCCGTACAGCAGCACCAGATCGGCCTCGTCCGGCGGGGCCAGCCGGCGCGGCAGCGGGCCGCTGACCACCAGCTCCGAGCCGAGCGGCCCGGTGAGGGGCTGACTCGTGAGGGTCACCGGCGCGGGCGTCGCGCGATGACACGCCAGCAGCAGGAGCCCGATCATCGGCCGGCCAGCGCGGCGAGCATGCGGATCGGTCGCGCGCAGGCGGCGACGTGTGCCGACCCGAAGCGCGCCGGGTCCCGCTCGGCGAGCACCTCCAGGCGCCCCCGCGGGCGAGAGTTCACCTCGATCACCCGGACCTCCCCGCGAGCGCCGAGGACCAGATCGATCCCCAGCTCCACCGCGAGCCCTTCGCGGGACAGGATCTGGCAGACCTGCTGACACCGCGCGTCGATGTCCGCCCGCGTCTGCGCGGAGAGCGCGTCCTCGGCAGGCTGCACGTCGGCGCCCCGGGCCGCGTTCACCACGGGGTCCTGCCGACTCTGGCGCACCACCACCGGACAGCGCACCCAGGCGATGCCCCCCCCCGACGGCCGAGCCTGACACAGCACCCGGACCACACGACCCGCCCAGCCGGCGGGCGGCGGGACGGCGCGCTGGAGGATCGCCGGCTCCAGCACGCCAAGCACCACCCCCGGCAGTCGCTCAGGGAGGGGGTCACCCGGCACGACGCGCCGCACACCCACGCCCAGCGCGCCGAACCGCGGCTTGAGGAACCCCGCGCCCCACGCCGCGAGGGAGTCGCGAAAGCGCGCGGGATCGCCCTCCACCTCCGGGAGCCGCAGTCCGCCCCGCTCGAGCACGCGCTGACAGGTCAGCTTGTCGCGGCACAGGAGCGTGATCGCGGGGGCGTTGCCCATCGGGAGGGCGCCCCGGCCCTCGAGGATGCTGGCGTAGCGGGCCGCGCGACGCTGCGACGGGTAGCGATCATGTACGGCCACGACTGCGACGTCGCGCACCGCCACCCACCCGCTGGCGCGCGCGACCACCCCGGTCATCCGGCCGCCCGCCAGGGTGTCGCCGAAGATCGGCTCGATGCCCTCCTGGCCCAGCGCCAGAGCCGCCCGACCCACGGGACGCTCGGCGGGCGGCGGGGCGGGTCGATCTGGATCGATCGGGACCAGCACTCCCACGTGGACGGGACCGGACATTTCCGAGGACTATCCTGTGGCGATGGAACCGCTCTGTGCGCTGATCGCTGTCATCTGCCTGCTGCTGGTCGCGCTGTGGTGGGTGCTCCGCAGACCGGGCGCGGCGAGCCGCCGACGCAACGCGCGCGCGCAGCGCGGGGAGTCCGATGCAGAGGCGCTGCTGATCGACCAGGGCTACCGCGTGGTCGGTCGCCAGGTCCGCCGCGCCGCGGAGATGTTCGTAGACGACGAGCCGGTGGGGTTCTCGGTGCGGGTCGATCTGATCGTGGAGCGGGACCGGAGGCGGTACGTCGCGGAGGTCAAGACCGGTCGCCGAGCGCCGGATCCGCGGTACGCCTCCACCCGTCGCCAGCTCCTGGAGTACAGCCTGTTGTTTCCCGACCACGACGTGCTGCTGGTGGACGCAGAGGCAGGTGAGATCTACGAGATCGCCTTCGAATGAGCCGCGGGGGCGCCGCTGGAGCGCCCGGAGCGCGCAGGGGCGTTATCATCCCGCTCCATCCACCCCAAGTTCTGCCCGCAGTTCTGCTTGGAAGTCCACGGAGGTCTGATGCTCCCCCTCCTCCTCGCCACCCTCACGCCCACCGTCAACGCCGACGAGGGCATGTGGCTGCCAGACCAGCTCACCGCGGAGAGCTCTGCCTTCTCCGATCTGGACGTGCCGGTCAAGGAGCTGGCGGACTGGCGCGGGGGTCCGCTGGGCGCCGTGGCAGATCTCGGTCACTGCTCCGCCTCGTTCGTCTCGTCCGAGGGGCTGCTGATCACCAACGGGCACTGCGTGCGCTCGTTCCTCCGCTACGGCTCGCTCGGTCGAGGAGATCTGGTCCACGACGGCTACCTCGCGAAGTCCCGCGACGAGGAGCTGTGGGCCGGACCGGGAGCGCGGGTCTACATCGTCGAGCAGGTCACCGACGTCACCGAGCAGGTGTTGTCATCGGTGAAGCGCCGCAGCGACGACGCCGCGCGCTGGCAGTCCATCCAACGCTCCCGCAAGGAGCTCGTGGCGGAGTGCGAGGCCGACGGCGGGCATCGCTGCCAGGTCGCGTCGTTCTACGGCGGTCTGGAGTATCGGCTCATCGCCGAGCGGGAGCTCCGCGACCTGCGCGTGGTGTACGCGCCGCCCGAGTCGGTGGTCTTCTTCGGCGGAGACGCCGACAACTGGATGTGGCCGCGCCACTCCGGAGACGTCGCGTTCCTGCGGGCCTACGCCTCCCCCGACGGCACCGGCACGGCGTACTCCGACGAGAACGTACCCTTCAAGCCCGAGTCCTCGCTCAAGATCAGCACCGCGGGCATCAGCACCGGCGACTTCGTGCTCCAGGGCGGCTACCCCGGCATCACCTACCGCAACCGCACGGCCTCCGAGATCAGCTACGCCGCCACGCGCAAGTACCCCGACGACCTCGAGATCATGGGGGCGATGCTCGACATCCTGCGTGACCACGCCAGCGCGGGCCCCAGCGCGGCCCAGCGCGTCCAGAACCAGATCTTCAGTCTGGCGAACCGCGCAAAGTACCTCGAAGGGATGATCGACGGACTGGAGAAGACCGACATCATCGCGCGCAAGGACTACGAGGCGAAGGCCCTCGCCGACTGGATCGCCGCCGATCGCACCCGCACCCGCTCCTACGCCGAGGCCCTGACCGAGCTTGAGTCGGTCATCTCCGAGACCCAGGGCGACACCGAGCGCGATCGCCTGCTGGCCCTGACCAGCCGCTACGCCCGCCTGCTCGGCGCGGTTCGGAAGGCCTACCGCTACACCGTCGAGTCCGAGAAGTCCGATCTCGATCGCATGACCGGCTACCAGGGCCGCGATCTGGATGAGCTGAAGGCGGACCTGCTGGAACTCGACTGGACGCTGCACCTCGAGGCGGACCGCGACATCACCCGCCTGCTGCTGGAGCGGATCTGGCGCCTCGGCGCTGAGCATCGCGGCTCGCCGGTCCACGGGTGGATCAGCGCCTCGGGCGGCGTGGAGAACGCCATCGACCGGCTCTACCGGAGCATCCCTGAGCTGGCCACAGGCGAGTCGCGGGTCGCCCTCCTCGGAAAGACCCCCGCCGATCTGGAGAGCTCCCGCGACCCCTGGGTGTCGCTGGCGATCGCGTTTGAGCAGTGGGTGAATGAGCTGCAGACCGAGACCGACGCCCGCAGCGGCGCGCTCTCCCGCCTTCGCCCCGTGTACATGCAGGCCCAGCGGCAGATGCAGCCCGGCTTCGTCTACCCCGACGCCAACGGCACCCTGCGGGTCTCGGTGGGGCGGGTGGTCGGCTACGCGCCCGCCGAGGCGGTGGACTACCACCCCCACACCACGGTCGATGGCCTGGCCGCGAAGTCCGGGCGCGCGCCGTTCACCGCGCCCGAGTGGCTCCTCCAGGAGATCGAGGAGGCCGCGTCGTCTCCCTGGGCCGACGAGACGCTGGGCAGCGTTCCGGCCAATTTCCTCACCAACCTCGACAGCACGGGCGGCAACTCCGGCTCCCCCACGCTGAACGCGAAGGGTGAGCTGATCGGCCTCGTCTTCGACCGGAACTACGAGGCGATGGCCGCCGACTGGGCCTTCGGCCCCGATCTCACGCGCTCGATCCACGTGGACATCCGGATGGGCCTGTGGCTGCTCTCGGCGACCGACGGCGGCGAGGCGCTCATCAAGGAGCTGGGTGTCGGCGGAGGCTGAGCGCTCGGCGCGCCTCCGGGCCAACCTGGCGGCGCTGGCCGCGTGCGCGCCGCGCCTGGCCGAGCGCCTGCGTTGGGGGGTCGGCAGCGAGCACACACGCCGCGTCGCGGGGGTCCTCCAGCTCAAGGTCCACCGCCGCTGGGTGGCGCTGGAGCCGAACGACGAAGCCCGGCAGCGCTGGCTCGCCGGCTGTCCGGAGGGAGAACCCTGCCTCCTGTTCGGGGTCGGAGAGGGCTCGCTCGTCGCGCCCCTCCTGGAGCGGGCCGGCCAGGTCGTCGCCTGGGAGCGCGATCCGTGGCTGCTCCGGCAGGCCCTGAGCGCCACCGATCTCACGGAGCCCCTCCGGTCCGGCGCGCTGCGGCTCGCGCTGGGGATCGACCTGCTCGATCTGCCGGCTCTTCGCGTCCGCGAGCACCCCGTTGTTGAGCACCCTGTTCTTGAGCATCCTGTTCTTGAGCACCCCGTTCTTGAGCACCCGACCCTGGGGCCGATCTACCGCCGGGAGCGGACCCTGCTGGCCCCCCGCCCGCCCGCCATGGCCCTGATCGCGGACGGCCACCTGATGATCGATGAGGTGGCCCGCGCCCTCGGCCGACGCGGCTGGGGCGCCTATACGCTGGACACCGCGCACCTGTCTCGCCCTG
Source organism: uncultured Enterobacterales bacterium (assembly GCA_964464515.1). Classification (GTDB taxonomy): domain Bacteria; phylum Myxococcota_A; class UBA796; order UBA796; family UBA2385; genus CAYXGP01. The sequence goes on along the minus strand of CAYXGP010000029.1, from coordinate 32,527 downwards.
AGATGGGCGAGGCCATCACGCGCAGTCGCGCCAGCCTGGTTGTGTCGATCAACCACGTCCCCGGGCTCGCCGAGCTGGCGGCCGACCACGATCTGCCGCTGCTCACATGGCAGATCGATCCAGCCCTGGCCCACCCCAGGCCGCTCAGGCGGCCCGCGCCGCGGGCGCACGTCTTCGTCCATCGGCGCGCCTGCGCTGACGCCTACCGCGCGGCGGGTTTTCAGGGCGTCACCTATCTGCCGCTCGCCGCCGACACCCGCACCCGCTGTCCGCCGTCCGAGGCGCCCTCATCAGAGCACGCGGCGCCGCTGAGCTTCGTCGGACAGAGCCTCGTCTCAGAGGTGGGCCCCCTCCGCGCGCGGTTCATCGAGCTGCTGGGTGACTGGATGGGCGATCCCGCGGCCGCGGCCCGCCTGGCGCCCTCCCGCCTCGAAGAGATCCACCGGGTGCAGCGCGCTGACTTCTCGCGCTACCGCATCCCCGAGCTCCTCCGCGCGCACTTCGGCCGCTTCGTCGATGACATGGCGCAGCGCCACCCGGAGATCGACCTGGAGATCCTGGTGGCCCAGCAGGCCGCCTCGGAGAAGCGGCTGACCTGGGTAAGCAACCTGGGGAGGCTCGACCTCGGGGGGGCGGGGGCCCGGGTCTGGGGCGACGACGGCTGGCGCCTCACGGTGCCGCACGGGGTCTCGTTCGCCGGTCGCTACGCCGGCCACCGCAGTGAGCTGAGCGCGGTCTACGCCGGGTCCCAGATCAACGTCGACATCAACCGCATCTACCAGCCGGACATCATCACGCTGCGGGTGTTCGACGTCCTGGCGAGCGGGGGGTTCCTGCTGGCCGAGCACAGCGACGCCCTGCTGGAGCTGTTCGAGGACGGCCGGGAGCTGGTGGTCTACCGCGACCTGCGTCAGCTGCTGGAGAAGGTCCGGTACTACCACGACCGCCCCGACGAGCGACGGGAGATCGCCGCGCAGGGGCTCCAGGCCGTTCGCGAGCGCCACGACATCCAGCACCGGGTAGACGCCGCCCTGGCTGCGATGGAGCTCACGCCGGCGTGCTGAGCGGCGAGAGCAGCGGGTGCTATCCTGCCCCCATGCCCTCACCTCAGCGCCGGCCCGCCACCTACGCCGATCTCCTCCAGGTTCCCGGCCATCTGGTCGCCGAGATCCTGGGCGGGGAGCTCCACACGTCCCCGCGCCCCGCTGCACGACACAGCCTCGCCAGCTCCGCGCTGGGCGTCCACCTCGGCGGTCGCTTCCAATTCGGGAGCCGAGGGCCAGGGGGCTGGTGGATTCTCGACGAGCCCGAGCTGCACCTCGGGGACGACATCCTGGTGCCCGACCTGGCTGGCTGGCGCAAGAGCCGCCTACCTCGTGTCCCGGACACCGCCGCCCTCACGCTGGTGCCCGACTGGATCTGCGAGGTGCTCTCGCCGCGCACCGCCCGCCTCGACCGGGTGGGCAAGCTCGCGGCCTATGCCGGCCACGGGGTCCAGTACGCCTGGCTGGTCGATCCGCGGGTGCGAACACTGGAGGTCTTTCAGTTGGACGGAGAGACGTGGCGCCTGCTCGGGGTCCACGAGGGAGGCGATCGAGTCCGCGCCGAGCCGTTCGCGTCGCTGGAGATCGATCTCCTGAGCTTGTGGGGAGAGGACCGCTCCGCCGAAAGCGGGCGAGGACGCTCCAGTGGAGCGTCTGAAAGACTCGGTAGTACCGATGCGAAGCAGCGGAGCCGGCCCGCCGAAAGCAGGTGAGCCGAGCTCTATTCAGCGCTGTCAGTCCACCATGAGCTGAGCGTGGATACGATCGATGCCCGAGCTCTGCACCTGGCGCGCCAGACCGCTCTGCTGCCGCAGGAAGTCGCCCAGCTTATCGACCTGGTCGGAGATGGGGCCGGCGGGACCGATCAGCTCCTCGAGCTCGATCGAGCGCACCTCGCCGGCGTCGATCGCCGAGATCAGATCGTCGCGCAGAGCGCCGTTGGCCGTGCGCACCCGATCGGTCGTGTTGAGCGCCTGCTTGGCGGCTTGGACGGTGCTCTCGGCGTCGCGGGTGGTCGCCACCGAGGCGTTGTCCAGCCCCAGCGCCTCGGCCGTGAGCGAGTCGAACGAGAGCGTGGCGAAGTCGGTCTCGCCGGTGCCGATCTGGAGCTGCATCTCGCCCAGCGTGCCGTTGATCAGCGGCATCCCGCGGTAGCTGGCGTTGTTGGCGACGAAGTCGATTCGCTCCAGCACGTGCGGCACCTCCCGCCCGATCACGTCGCGCAGCGCGGGGGAGATGTCGCGGATGGTGCCGACCGCGGCCAGCTCATGCAGCGTGAAGATGTCGTCGGCGATGACGGTGCGGGCGCGCTCGGCGAGCTGCAGCATCGACAGCCCCTCGGAGATGCCCATCATGATCCGACGATCGCGGGTCTCCTCGGCGCGGGCGTCCAGCACCAGCGCGCGGGTCTCGGCGGAAGGCGACTCCGGGACGCGGTTGTGCTCGACGGACGGGCCGTCGATGTTCTGACTCCGCGCGATCTGCGTGACATGGCGCAGCGAGGCGCTGGCGTCGATGGCGTCGGCCATGGGAACTCCTCCTCCCAGAGTATCCCCCCGCGCTCGGGGTTCCAACCCGCCTCATCGGTCTGTGGGGGTTCTGTCTCAAGGCGGATCGTTCAGTCGGTCCCCGAGGGCCCCAGCTCACCGACCGAAGATCTCCCGGCTGTCTCCGATCACCAGGTAGGTCCAGCCCAGGCGCTCGAGGTGCTGGAAGATCACCAGCTGCTCGCCGCCCTCTCCGGACAGCTCGAGGTATCCCGAGCGCCCGGCGTCCAGCGCAGCCGCCAGGGGGGGCGCCGAGAGCTGCTCGGGCAGCTCCCGTCCCTGCGCGTCCTCTCCGATCACCACGTTGTTGCGCTCGTCGAGCAGCCAGGTGGAGTCCACCCCATGCACGCCGGAGAGGCGCAGCAGCTCGTCGGCCACCGTGGTGAACGTCAGCTCCACGCCCGCCACGCCGCGGAGCGCGCCGGAGCCGTCTCGCAGGGCCATCGTGCAGGGCAGGAGCAGCCCCTTGCCCATCGCGTCCTCGTAGAGAGCCCCCCAGCGCGGGCGCATGCTGTCCTTGCTGGAGGTGTACCAGGGGCGCTTTCGGGGATCGTAGCCCTCGGGGTAGCCCGCCTTCCCCGGATAACCGAGGTGGAGGCCCTCCTCGAAGCCGATGAAGGCCCACACCAGCGCGCCCCCCTGACTGCGCACGACGTCCTCGGCCAGCTCGGGCGACAGCACGGCGACGTCGGGCCCGGCGCTGTCGAGGAGGGCGTCGCGCAGCGGGAACCGGAGCGCAGCGAGGCGGTGCGCGAGCGGCTCGACCTCCGCGCGCAGGACGTCCGGCGCGACCACGAAGGCTGGCCATCCCACCGAGACGTCCCGCCCGTAGTGCTCCGACCACTGGAAGTCGGCCGGCGCGGTCTCCTCCAGCATCGCGGCCCAGTAGACCCCCTCCGGAGAGCTGCCGTCCAGCGCGAGGGCCTGACCGGCGGCGGCGGCGAGTCCGCGCAGCAGTCCCTCGTAGGTGAGAAACATCGCGTTGATGCGATCGGACTGGCGGGCGGTGGCGGTCAGCACCGCCCCCAGCGCGGCCTCGCGCATCGCGGCGGCGTGCCGAGCCTGCCGCTCCCGAATGAGCGAGAACGTCGCGGACGCGAAGATCAGCCCGATGAGACCCAGGAGCAGCATCAGCGTGGTCTGGCGGTGGTGACTCAGCCAGCGCGCCAGGCGCTGCAGCCCGCTGTCCGGGCGCGCCAGCACCTCCAGACCGTCCAGGTAGCGTCGGATGTCCTCCGCCAGGGCAGCCACGGTGGGGTAGCGCTCTTTCGGCGACCGGCGCGTCGCCCTGTCGATCACCGCCACCAGCTCACGCGGAAGGCGCCCCTGATCGGCGTGGAACGGCCGCACAGGTGGGCGGTAGCCCGCCATGGCGCGAGACAACGCGGCCACGGCATCGTCGTCGGGCGCCAGCCACGCCAGCGTGACCATCTCGTGCAGGATGAGACCCAGGGAGTACTGATCGGAGTGCGGGCCCATCTCGTCGGCCTGCCCGCGCGCGTGCTCCGGCGCCATGTAGGCGGGGGTCCCCTCGATCGATCCGGGCTCGCCCCCCCTCGACGTCGGCGCGACGTCATCCTCCAGCCGGATCCCGTCGTCTCCGAGCCGGGTGGGCAGCGCGATGCCCCAGTCCATCACGTACACCTTCGCGTACGGCCCGATCATGATGTTGGCGGGCTTGAGATCGCGATGGAGCACCCCGCGGCTGTGCGCGAAGTCGATGGCCTCGCAGACGCGCAGGAAGTGCCGCAGCCGGGTGGAGAGCTGGTACTCCTCGCCGAGCGGCTCGCCGCGCCGCAGGCGACTCCGCGCGGCCTCGATGTACTCGGCGAGGGTCACCCCCTCGACCAGCTTCATCGTGTACGCGGGCTTTCCCTCCTGATCTTCGTACGCGTAGATCGGCACGATGCCGGGGTGCTCGAGCTGCGCGGTGATCCGAGCCTCGCGGTAGAACAGCTCGCGATGCGGCGTGGCGTTCAGCCCTCCGAGCAGGCGCTTGAAGGCCACCCGTCTGCCCAGGGAGTGCTCTCGGACCAGCAGCACCTGTCCCATCGCGCCGGCGCCGACCATGCCCAGCGAGGTGTAGGCGTCTCCGACGGCGGCCTCGACCGCCCTGGGGACGGGCGTTCCGGCTGGCGTGATCAGCGTCTCCATGCCGCTGAGCTCTGTGTCGGCAGAGCGCTCGATCACCGCCAGGATCGCGTCGTCGATGTGCCCCTCGTCGGCGAGCCAGTCCACGAACAGCACCACCTCGGAGCTGCCCGTCTGTGTGCGGAAGGTCTGGTAGAGCTGTCGGAGCTCATCCGGGTCGAACGGCACCAGGGGAGCGAGGTCATCCAGGGTCATCGGTGCTCCGTTGCGCAACCCGAATATCGCGTCTGGAGCGGCGAAGCGCACCACGCCGCCCCCATCCGGAGCGCTGCCCGGCCCGCCGGCTGGACCTCATCCACCTTGTCGTCCCCGCTGCTCATACGGAGAGAATAACCCAGGTTTATATATGAATATCAAGAGCCTGGTCGAGCGATGTTCGGGCGCGAAGCCGGAGGAGCTTGCGGCGACGGAACGACCGCCCCTGGCTTTTCATGGCTCCAAGGCGCTATTTTTGCTGCCCCGCACCACCCCACCCCCGAGGGGAGTCCGCCCTGCGCTTTGTCGTGCTCGTCGTGTGTCTGACGCTGACCTGGCTGTTGTGGTCCGGCATCTATGACAACGGACTCCTGTTCGGACTTGGTGCCATCTCGGTGCTGGGTGTGACGGCGCTGAGCGCCCGCTTCGCGCGGGTCTCCGGCGCTGACCTTGAGTATCGCTTCGGGCTGCGCATCATCGGGTACATCCCCTGGATCATGTGGGAGATCATCAAAGCCAACTGGGACGTCATCAAGCTCATCCTCAGCCCTGAGCTCCCCATCAGCCCCCGGCTGATCCGCGTCCCCGCGAGCCAACAGACAGCGCTGGGACAGGTCCTCTACGCCAACTCCATCACGCTCACCCCTGGCACCATCTCCCTGGATCTTCGCGACGGCCGTATCCTCGTGCATGCGCTCACCGCCGACACGGCCGCGGGCGTGGAGAGCGGTGAGATGGACCGCCGCGTGCGGCGGGTCGAGGGAGGCTGATGTTCGGTCTCGCGCTGAGCGGCGTGCTCATCACGATGCTCCTGGGTCTCATCCGCGCGGTGAAGGGCCCGACGGTCTTCGACCGCATCCTCGCTGTCAACATGTTCGGCACGATGACCATGCTGCTCATCGCGGTCGCCGGGTTCGGCGTCGGCCGTCCGGACTTCCTCGATCTGGCGCTCATCTACGGGCTGATGAACTTCATCGGGATGATCGCGGTGGCGCGCTTCACGCGGTTCGGAAACCTCGCCTCTGACGACTCCGCCAGCCTCCCCGCACAGCCTGGTTCCCCTGCTCAGCCTGGTCCCCCTGCTCAGGCCGCCTCCCCCAGCGAGGCGTCGTGATGCTGCAGATCGCGCTCGACGTGCTGAGCTGGCTCTTCCTTGGCTCCGGGGCGATCTGCTGCGTCGTCGGCGGCATCGGCGTGCTGCGGCTCCCCGACTTCTACACGCGCACCCACGCCGCGTCGATCCCCGACACGCTGGGCGCTCTCCTGATCGTCACCGGGCTCATCTTTCAGAGCGGCCTCACCCTGCCCGCTGGCGGCGGTGAGGTGCTGATCATCGGCCTCGGCTACGACCTCGTCACGATCAAGCTGCTGATGATGCTGGCGTTCATCCTGTTCACCAGCCCCACCGCGGCCCACGCCCTCGTCAAGGCAGCCCACGCGCGCGGCGTGAGCTGGGAAGGCCTCGACACCACGAGCGACCGGGAGGAGTCCGATGGCCTTCCCGGTTGAAGTCGTCCTGTTCTGTCTGCTGCTCATCACCGCGGTGGTGATCGCCCGGCTGCGCGACCTGTTCGCCGCGGCGATGCTCACCGGCATGTTCAGCCTTCTCTCCGCGGCCTTGTTCACGCTGATGGACGCCGTCGACGTGGCCTTCACCGAGGCCGCTGTGGGCGCGGGCATCTCCACGGTGCTCATCCTCGGCGCGCTGTCGATGACCGCCCAGACCGAGCGCCAGCAGCGGGTGCGCCTGCTGCCCTTCCTGGTGGTGTTCGGCACCGGCGCGGCGCTGGTCTTCGGCACTGCGGACATGCCGTTCTACGGCGACCCCGCGGCGCCCATCCACAACGACGTCTATCGGGAGTTCATCCGCGGCACTGCCGAGACCTTCCACATCCCCAACGTCGTCACCGCCGTGCTCGGCAGCTACCGCGGCTACGACACCCTGGGCGAGACCACCGTCATCTTCACCGCCACGGTGGGCGTGATGCTCCTGCTCACCGGACGCCGTCGCCGGCGGACCGCCGGCAGCGACGAGGAGACGTCGTGAGCACGCCCCCCCCTGAGCGCGGCCGCATGCGCATGCGCGAGAAGAGCATCCTGCGGGTGGTCTCGCAGCTCTTCATCCCGTTCATCCTGCTGTTCGCGCTGTATGTGCAGTTCCACGGCGACTTCGGGCCGGGCGGGGGCTTCCAGGCCGGCGTCATCTTCGCCGCGGGCATCGTCCTGTACTCGCTCATCTTCGGCCTCGATACCGCCGTGGAGGCCGTCTCACCGCGCGTCATCGAGTACCTGGTGGCCTTCGGCGTGCTGCTGTACGCCGGCACGGGGATCGCCAACCTGGCGCTGGGCGGCAACTTCCTGGACTACAAGACGCTGTCTCACCACGACCCCACCCACGGACTGCACTACGGCCTGCTTGCGATCGAGGCCGGCGTGGGCATCACGGTCACCGCGGCGATGACGATGATCTTCTTCTGCTTCGCCGGGCGGGGGCGCAGCTGATGGAGGTCTCCGAGGTGCTCGGCCTGTGGCCCTACCAGGTTCAGATCGTCTTGATGATGATCGGGCTGTACATCGTCATCGCGCGCGACAACCTGGTCAAGAAGATCATGGGGCTCAACCTGTTCCAGGTCTCGGTGATCATGTTCTACGTGTCGCTGGGCCGCATCAGCGGCGGGACGGCGCCCATCATCAACCTGGACGCGGAGGGCACAGCGACGATCTACAGCAACCCCCTGCCCCACGTCCTGATGCTGACCGCCATCGTCGTGGGCGTCGCCACGACCGCGTTGGGGCTCGCCCTCATCGTCCGCATCCAGGAGGCCTACGGCACCGTGGAAGAAGACGAGATCCTGGCCCAGGACGCCGCAGTATCAGCCGCAGCGTCAGCCGCAGCGTCAGCCGCAGCGTCAGCCGCAGCGGAGGGCCGGTGACCGAGCATCTGCCCGCCCTCCAGGTGGTCCTGCCCCTCGTCGCGGCGCCCCTGTGCATCTTTCTGCGCAACCCGCTGCTGGTGCGTGGGTTCGCCCTGATCGTGGCCCTCTGCTGCCTGGGCATCTCCGGCACGCTGCTGTCACAGGTGCTGGAGCACGGCCGCTTGTCGTACTGGATGGGCGGCTGGGCGCCGCCGCTAGGCATCGAGCTGGCGGTGGACCGCGCCAACGCCTTCATGCTGGTGATCGTCACGATGATCGCCAGCGTCGTGCTGATGTTCGGCAACTTCCTGCACGACGTCCGGCTGCCCGAGGGCCGGGAGTACCTGTTCTACGCCGCCTACCTGCTGGCGGTCTGCGGGCTGTCCGGCATCGCGATCACCGGCGACGCCTTCAACGTGTTCGTGTTCCTGGAGGTCACGAGCCTGGCCTCCTACACGCTGATCAGCCTCGGCAAGGACCGACGGGCACTCAGCGCGGCCTTCACCTACCTGGTGATGGGCACCATCGGCGGCACGTTCATCCTGATCGGCATCGGCCTGGCCTACCAGATGACCGGCACGCTGAACATCGCCGACCTCGCGGTGCGCCTGAAGGACGTGATGCACACCCGCACGGTGCTGGTGTCGTTCGCGTTCATCATGGTGGGCTCGTCGATCAAGCTGGCGGTCTTCCCGCTGCACCAGTGGCTGCCCAACGCCTACACCTACGCGCCCAACGTCATCTCCGCGTTCCTGGCGGCCACCGCCACCAAGGTGTCGTACTACGTGCTGGTGCGCGTCATCTACACGGTGTTCGGCGCGTCGTTCATCTTCGGCACCATCCACCTCGATCTCGCCCTGCTTCCGCTGTCGGTGGCGGCGATGTTCATCGGCTCCATCGCCGCGATCTACCAGGCTGACCTCAAGCGCCTGCTGGCCTATTCGTCCATCGCGCAGATCGGGTACATGACGCTCGGACTCAGCCTCAACTCCGTGCTGGGACTGACCGGCGGCATCGTCCACCTGTTCAACCACGCGCTGATGAAGGGCGGGCTGTTTCTGGTGGTGGGTTGCCTCGCCTACCGGGTGGGCTCCACCCGCATCGACGATCTCAAGGGCCTCGGTCGCCGGATGCCCGTGACCGCCTTCGCGTTCGCCATCGGCGGCCTGGGCCTCATCGGCGTGCCCGCCACAGCAGGCTTCGTCTCAAAGTGGTTCCTGGTGCTGGCCGTGCTGGAGAAGGGCTGGTGGTGGCTCGCCGTGCTCATCCTGCTCAGCTCGCTGCTGGCGGTGGTCTACGTGTGGCGCGTCATCGAGGTGCTGTACTTCGGCCAGCGCGACGAGGATGCGCCGGCCGTGACCGAGGTGCCGGCGACCATGCTGATCCCGGCGTGGATCCTGATCGGCGGCGCGGTCTACTTCGGCATCAACACCGAGCTGACCGCGGGCGTGGCGCTGCAGGCGGCCGAGCAGCTCCTGGGGGTGACGCGATGATGCCCGAGCTGCTGGCTCCCGAGGTCGCCCTCGGCGCATCGCTCGCGGCCCCCGCGGTCGGCGCGCTCGGCGTGGCGCTCATCGGCCGCTTCATCGGCGAGAACGCCCGCGACATCTGGACCAGCCTGGTCACGCTGGTCACCTTCGCCATCGTGCTCAACCTGGTGGCGCCGGTCCTTCGCGGCGAGAACCCCGCCCTCGACCTGATCACGATCTTCCCCGGAGTGGTGCTCGGCTTCTCGCTGGAGCCCCTGGGCCTGCTGTACGCCCTGGTGGCCTCGGGCCTCTGGATCGTCACGTCCATCTACGCCTACGGCTACATGCGCGGCCACCACGAAGACAACCAGACGCGCTTCTTCGTGTGCTTCGCGGTGGCGATCTTCGCGGCGCTGGGCATCGCCTACTCGCGCAACCTCATGACGCTGTTCCTCTTCTACGAGGTGCTGACGTTCTCGACCTACCCGCTGGTCACCCACCACGGCACCCCCAAGGCCATGCGCGCCGGGCGCATCTACCTGGGCGTGCTCGTCTTCACGTCGGTCTGCCTGCTGCTGCTGGGCGTCGTGGGCACCTTCGCGCTCACCGGCGACATGGAGTTCACCCCGGGCGGCATCCTGGCTGGCAAGGTCGAGGGGCCCATGGTGGCAGTGCTGCTGGGGCTGTTCGCCTTCGGCACCGGTAAAGCCGCGCTGATGCCCTTCCACGCCTGGCTGCCCAACGCGATGGTCGCCCCCACCCCGGTGAGCGCGCTGCTGCACGCCGTCGCCGTGGTCAAGGCGGGCGTGTTCACCGTGCTCAAGGTGGTCGTCTACATCTTCGGGCTGGACTTCCTGCTGACCACGGGAATGAGCGTGTGGCTGATGTACGCCGCGGCGTTCACCATCCTCGTGGCGTCGGTCATCGCGCTCACCAAGGACAACCTCAAGGCGCGGCTGGCCTACTCCACCATCAGCCAGCTCGCCTACATCGTGCTGGGAGCGGCGCTCGCCACCCAGGCCGCCGCCATCGGCGCCGGCATGCACATCGCCATGCACGCGATGGGCAAGATCACCCTGTTCTTCTGCGCCGGCGCCATCATGGTCGCCAGCCACAAGAAGAACATCAGCGAGATGGACGGCCTCGGCCGCCGGATGCCGGTGACCTACTTCGCGTTCCTCATCGGCTCGCTGTCGATCATCGGCCTGCCGCCGTTCGGCGGCTCGTGGTCGAAGTGGTTCCTGGCGCTGGGGGCCGCCGAGAGCCACCAGTACGTCTTCATCGGCGTGTTCATGGTGAGCTCGCTGCTGAGCATCGGCTACCTGATGCCGGTGGTGGCGCGTGGATTCTTCCTGCCGGAGCCCGCGCACGCCGGTCATGGGCACGCCGCTCATGGACATGAAGATCACGGCCACGATGATCACGGCCACGATGACCCGACCGATCACGGCGATGACGATCACCACGGCCACCACGGCAGCGATCATGATCACGGCGAGGCGCCCATGCTCTGCGTGGTGCCGCTCTGCCTGACCGCCGTGGGCTGCCTGCTGCTGTTCATCTTCGCGCAGGATCTCCAGCAGATGCTGGAGCCGATCACTTCTGGTCCGCTGGTGGGGGCGCGATGAGCGGTCACGGAGATGGGCGCTGGCTCGATGACGACAAGAACGTCAGGCTGATCATCAAGGCCCTGGCAGTCGCCTGCGTGCTGCTGCTGCTGGCCGACGTGGCGCTCACGGTGATGGACGGCCACCACTACCACCACCACACCCACTACAGCGTCGAGCGCATCCCCGCCTTCTACGCCCTGTTCGGCTTCCTGGCCTACGCCGGCATCGTCACGGGGGCGAAGCAGCTCCGCAAGGTTCTGAAGCGCCCGGAGGACTACTATGACGAGTAGTCTGCTGGCCCAGCTCCCCCCCGGGATGATCCTGGTGCTGGGCGTGCTCGCCATGCCGCTCCTGCGCCTGATCCCAGGCGGCACCTGGGTGCGTCTGCAGCAGGCCCTGTCGCTCATCCTGCCGGTGGTCAGCGTGCTCCACATGCAGTGGATCGCCGGCCTGGGCGGCCCCTCACCCGTCGGAGCTGATCCGCTGGAGGTGGTGAGCTACGCGTGGTCCACCGAGATGTTCGGCTACACGCTCACGCCCATCCGCGTCGACCGGCTGGCGCTGGTGTGGGGCTGGGTCTTCCATCTGGCCGCGCTGCTCAGCGCCATCTACGCGCTGCACGTCAAGGACACGCTGCAGCAGGTGGCGGGGCTGTCGTACGCGGGCGGCGCCATCGCCGCGGTCTTCGCAGGGGACCTGATCACCCTGTTCGTCTTCTGGGAGCTGACGGCGATCACGTCGGTCTTCCTCATCTGGGCGAACCGCGATCCGGGCAGCATCAAGGTGGGCCTCCGCTACCTGATCATCCAGGTGGGCTCTGGCGTGCTGCTGCTGGCGGGCGCCATCATCCGGTTCTTCGAGGAGGGCACGCTCGACTTCGGGCAGATCGCCACCGGCGATCCCCTCGACGCCGTGGGCGTCATCGGCATCGAGCGCATCGGCGGCCTCCTCATCCTGGTGGCCTTCGGCATCAAGGCCGCCTTCCCGCTGCTGCACAACTGGCTCCAGGACGCCTACCCCAAGGCCACCGTCACCGGCACCGTGTTCCTGTCGGCCTTCACCACCAAGCTGGCGATCTACGCGCTGGCCCGCGGGTACTGCGGCGAGTCCGTGCTCATCCCGGTGGGCGTGGTGATGACGCTGTTCCCGATCTTCTTCGCGGTGATCGAGAACGATCTGCGCCGCGTGCTGGCCTACAGCCTCAACAACCAGCTCGGCTACATGGTGGTCGGCGTGGGCCTCGCCGACTTCGCCACCGACCCGGAGGTGGCCCGGCTGGCCCTGAACGGCACGGCCGCGCATGCCTTCGCGCACATCATCTACAAGGGCCTGCTGTTCATGTCGATGGGCGCCGTGCTGCACCGCGTGGGCACCATCAAGGCCAGCGAGCTGGGCGGACTGTACAAGTCGATGCCCCTGTCAGCGGCGTTCTGCATCATCGCCTCGCTGTCGATCTCCGGCTTCCCGCTGTTCTCGGGCTTCACCACCAAGTCCATGACCATGACGGCGGCGTTCTCCAGCCACGCGCTGCCCGGCGTCGGCATGACGTTGGTGTTCGTGGGGCTGCTCATCGCCTCGGCGGGCGTCGTCGATCACTCCGGCATCAAGATCCCCTTCTTCTCGTTCTTCGCCCACGACTCGGGCAAGCGGGTGAAGGAGGCGCCGCTCAACATGCTGGTGGCGATGGGCGCGGCGGCGCTGATCTGCTTTGTCTTGGGGGTCTACCCGCAGCCGCTGTACGACATCCTGCCCACGCCTGTGGTCAGCAGCGCCGAGGCCGCAGTGGCCGGTCAGAGCCTGTACTACCAGCCCTACGACGCCTTCCACGTCGTCAGCTACCTGCAGCTCCTGCTGTTCGCGGCGCTGGCCTTCGTGATCATGATGCGCAAGGGCTGGTACCCCGCGGAGATCCGCGCCGAGAACCTCGACACCGACTGGATCTACCGCCGCGCGGGCCCCGCGGTTGTGCGCTGGCTGGCCTGGGTGATCAGCTCTGCTCGCGACTGGGTGATCGCGCGCGCGCTCGACGCCGTCGGCTGGGTCCTGGGGCACGTCCACGCGCTGCACAGTCCCCGAGGCGGGCTGCTCGGAGAGCCCTGGCCGACGGGCGCCACCGCGAAGTGGGCCACCGCTCTGCTCTGCATGTATCTGCTGCTGTCCTACCTGTGACAGGAGATCCGGTAGGGTGACAGCGGCAACCGCCAAGGGTAGAGGAATATGACTCACGCGTAGCGGAAATTTCCCACCGCTCGCGAGTTTCAGGAGTGACGGGATGTCCTGCGGTGACTGGGATGAGTTTGAGGATCGGACGGTTCGCACCATCCGTCCCACTGCCATCCCGATTCAGCGACCCGCCCAGCCTGACGTCCTCGCTCAGCTCGAGGGCAAGGGGGCGCCTTGTGAGTACGTTCTCGACTACGATCACATCACCATCGGCCGCAGCGCCGCGGCGCACGTCCAGATCCAGTCATCTACGGTCTCCCGCATGCACATGGAGCTGCGCCGCACTGGCAGCGAGCTGACCTGCACCGACCTCGACAGCCACAACGGCATCTACCTCAACGGCGTGAAGATCCACTCGGCGGTGCTGCGGGACGGGGACGTCCTCCACATCGGTGACAACGTCTTCGTCTACCGCAAAGGAACCGAATGGGTGTCTTCGTAAAGTTCTGGGGCACCCGGGGCTCGATACCCACTCCTGGATTCCGCACCCAGCGCTTTGGCGGCAACACGTCGTGCGTCGAGATCAGGGTCGGAGACACCCTCTTCATCTGCGACGGGGGAACCGGCCTGCGGGAGCTGGGCACGGCCCTCGCCCAGCGCAACGGCGGCGTGGTCGACGCCCACATGCTGTTCAGCCACACCCACTGGGATCACATCCAGGGGTTCCCCTTCTTCGTGCCGGCCTACAACCCCGCCAGCACGCTGCGTGTCTACGACGTCGAGGGAGAGAGCGCCCGCATCTTCGAGCTGCTCTCCGGGCAGATGAGCAGCACCTACTTCCCGGTGCGCTTCTCCGACCTGGGCAGCCGCATCATGGCCCAGCGGCTGAGCTCCACCGGCACCGAGATCGAGGGGGTGAAGATCTCCTACCTGACCACCCACCACCCGGGGGGCTCGCTGGCGTTCTCGCTGGAGGTCGGCGACATCAAGATCGTCTACTCCACCGACAACGAGCTCGATCAGGTGCTCCTCAACCCCGAGGCCTTCGCAGACATGCGGAAGATGCGCCGCTTCCCGCAGGAGCTGGTGGACTTCGCCCGCGGGGCCACGCTGTTCATCGCAGACGGCCAGTACCTCGACGAGGAGTACCCCAAGAAGGTCAACTGGGGGCACGCCCGCGCCACCACGGTGGTCGATCTCGCCATCCAGGCCGAGGCACGCCAGACCGCCATCTTCCACCACGATCCCATGCACGCCGACCAGGACGTCGACGCCAAGATCCAGCGGTGCCGGGAGCGCGCGCAGATGTTTCGCAGCGACATCCACGTCTATGGCGCGCGGGAGGGGATCGAGCTGAAGCTCGATTGATCCTCGGAGCGGTCTGGCTCTTTCTCGGCGCCTGCGGCCCGCGCGTGGCGTCGCTCGCGTGGGATGATCTTCCGGGATCCGGGCTCTCTGCCGAGGTGCTGGAGCTGGCGCAGTCCGCCCACCGCTGCGCCGCGAGCCAGGACCTGCTGGGAGAGCGCCGCCGCGATCTGCTGATCGTCATCGACTACAGCCTGCCGTCGACCGAGCGTCGGATGTGGGTGCTGGAGCCGGACCGGCGTCGGGTGCTGTTCCACGAGCGCGTCACCCACGGAAAGAACACCGGCGAGGACCTGGCTGCCCGGTTCTCCAATGTCCCCGACTCCAAGCAGTCCAGCCTGGGGGCCATGCGGACGGCCGAGCTCTACCGCGGCAAGCACGGCCTGTCTCTGCGGCTGGATGGTCTCGAGCCGGGCTTCAACGACCGCGCGCGGGAGCGCGACATCGTGATCCACCCCGCCTGGTACAACAGCCAGGCGTTCGTCGACGACAACGGACGGCTCGGCTTGTCATGGGGCTGCCCGGCCCTGGACCCCGAGAACGCCCGCCGCATCATCCGCGCCATCCGCGGAGGACAGCTCATCGTCGGTTACTACCCCGACCCCGAGTGGCTGGACCAATCCACCCTCCTCCGCTGCGACGCGGCGCCGGTTCGATGAGCGGCTGGTACCATCATGGGATGATGCGAGTCGCCCTCCTGCTGTCCGCATTCACCACGAGCGCGCCCGCGAGCGCAGGGGCGCTGGCCCCGTTTCGGGTCTCCCCCCACGATCTCATGGTGCGTCAGCGGCCCACCACCGCGGCTCCCCTCCGGGGGCGCATCCCAAAAGGCGAGCCTTTCGTGGTGACCAGCTGGGTGGACGGCCCGGGGTGCGATCCCCCTGGCTGGGCCCGCCTGGAGTCCGACGGCTTCTCCTGCCTGGCTCGCACCCACGAGACCGCGGAGCCGCCGGTGCTCCTGCCGCGCCTGGTCTCGTTCGATCACCCAGCCCCCGACGAGTACCACACCTACGTCGAGACCGGCCTCTACTCCCGCGACGCCGCGCAGACGTCGGAGCGCCTCGTGCCGTACATCTACGGCAAGCGCTGGCGGAGCTGGCACGGCCCCCACTACGACAGCCTGGAGGCCTGGATACGCGGTGATTCGCCGGTGAGCGAGCTGGCAGACGGCACCAAGGCGCACTTCGTCTCGGCGGTGGACACTCCCCGCGGCACGGCGCTCACGCGCCCGGGCGGGCAGATCGTCCCCGCAGACGAGGTGTTTCTCTACACGATCAGCCGGTTCCAGGGACGCGATCTGGTCGCCGCTCCGGTCGCCGATGGTCTGCTGCCGGCCTGGACCTACCACTACGACGAGAACCCTCTCCGCGCGGCGCCGTCGGAGACGGCCCCGGCGGCCCGCGACCTGGGGTACCACAGCGCGCTGGTCATAGACGCCGTCCCCGCCACGGCGGACGGTCGCTGGTGGACCGTCCCCGACGGCCTGGGCCCGGGGCTGCCCGGCTACATCGACGGCGAGGAGACCATCCGGCGCTGGGAGCCCGGCGCGCCCCTGCGCGGCATGGACCCCGAGGCCATCTGGATCGACGTGGACGTCGATCAGCAGGTACTGGCCCTCATGCAGGGTTCTCGGCCCATCTTCGTGACGCTGGTCTCGACCGGTGAGACCCACACCTACCGCACACGTTTGGGGGTCTACCGCGTGATGGACAAGATGATCTATGGTGACATGCGCAGCCGCCCCGGCGCAGCCGAGCCCTACCACGTGGAGAAGGTCCCCTGGATCATGCACTTCTGGCCCCGGTACGCGCTGCATGGCGTGTTCTGGCACTGGGGATTCGGGCACCGGGCCAGCCACGGCTGCATCAACCTGTCGCCCCGCGACGCCCGCACCCTGTTCGACCTGATCCATCCCCAGCTCCCCGCGGGCTGGCAGACGGTCTACGAGACCGACGACGACCCGGGGACGGTGCTCCGGGTGCGCGCCGGCCAGGCGCCGGTGCCCGATCGGCGCGCGCCAGCGGTCGCCGCGGTCCTGCCCTGACGCTTCGTCCCACGCAGCTTCCGGCGCTGGCGGCGCTAGTGGCTCTTTCCCTGGGGGGCTGCGGAGAAGGCCCCTACGGCCCTCCGATGGTTCCTCCGCACGTCGTGGAAGAGGACGGCCACCTCCACGCCCGTGGCAACGAGACCCCGTTCTTGTGTGGCGACGCCTCCACCGGCGCCCGCGTGGCCTGCCCCACCCAGCCCCCCGCGCTGGAGAACCTGAGCTGCGACGCCTCGGGCTGTCACGGCAGCTACGACTACGATCCCGCGACGCCCCAGGACGACCGCTCCCTCGACGGCGATGACGCCCCCAGCTGCTACGACTGCCACGGAAAGGAGTGGAATGACCGCAAGGAGTGATCGCCCGCTGCGCGGCGCCCTGCCGCTCGCCCTCCTCGGCGGCGCAGGGGTGCTCGCGCTCGCCGCGACCCAGCGTCCGGTGTCCGCTCTGCCGATGTACGCCCAGCGATCAGGGCGCACCTGCGGCAACTGCCACGTCAGCCCCACCTGGGAAGACTCCGAGGGCTGGGACAACCCCGAGCTGCCGCAGCGCAAGTGCACCATGACGTGCATCGCCTGCCACGTGAACCCCACGGGCGGCGGCCTGCGGAACGCCTCGGGGCGGTACTACGGGCAGTCCACGCTCTCGATCTGGACCACCCAGGAGCGCTCCTACTCCGACGTCGAGCGTGAGCTCCTCTCGAAGGAGAAGATCTGGGAGTTCCACCAGAAATTCGACAAGCCGGCCCGCGACGAGGCGGGCCTGGACCGCACGATCCCGTCGGACTGGGAAGACGTGCAGGCCGGAATGGGGCAGGGGCAGACCGGCAACTGGACCAGCCTGGGCCACGCGCCCGGCCACCCCCATGTGATGTCGTTCTGGGACGGCCGCTACGACGACCTCAACGCCGATCCGGTCCTGCAGATCGGCGGAGATCTGCGCGGCGCCTACTGGTCGGGCTCAAACGCCGTGTTCCCCATGCAGATGGACCTGCACGGCGCGCTCCACCCGCTGCCGCACCTCACGGTGATGGGCACCGCTGCGGCCCGCGCGCAGAACAGCGGCGTGACCGACGGCCTCGAAGACCCCCGCGGCCCCGTCTTCGCCCGCAACGCCTTCGTGATGGTGCACGAGCTGCCGATGATGGCCTGGGCCAAGGGCGGCATCTTCCTGCCGTCGTTCGGCACCTACCTCGACGATCACACGGCGCTGGTTCGCGAATACTTCGAGATGGATGTCTCCGACAGCCTGGACACCGTCCTGGGTGGTGAGATCGGCCTGGCGCCGAACTACCCCTACGCCAGCCTGTCGGTGTTCAGCAACGACAGCTCGTTCGGCCAGGGCTCACTCGGGGGCGAGGACACCGGCTGGGGCTCCGCGCTGAACGCGGGCTGGCGCGATCTGGGCTGGAGCCTCACCGGGCACGGCATGATCAAGCAGCGCGGCGGCGCGGAGCGGGGCGATCTGATCGCCGGCGGGATCGGGTGGGGCTTCAACCCCGCCTACTACCGCGAGGACCTCCCGCTCACCCTCGTCGGAGAGATCAGCGCTGGCCAGCGGACCACCAGCACGCTCGGCTCGTGGATGGTCATGGCGGCGATGACCGAGGCCTGGTGGACGCTGCGCAACGGCGTCAGCGTCCGCGCGCGCCTCGACGCCGGCTCGCCCGATCTCGGGGCTGGAGCGTTCGACTCCCGGCTGAGCCTGGGCCTGGAGATCTCACCGGTGACCGGATGGACCCTCACCGGGCTGGGGCGCGGCTCCTACCGCGGCGGAGACGAGCCTGTGGGCGACCTGCTGATGATGAGCCACATCTGGTTCTGATCTCCGGTCGGGCTCTCAGCTGAAGATCTGCACCGTTCGCTTCAGCAGCCAGTAGCAGCCGATCCCGCCGATCAGCGTGCCCGCCGTCTCCCGCAGGATCCTGCGGACGTGCGGCCAGCGCTCCCGGGCCAGCCGCCGCGCGACCACCAGCGCCCCCGCGACGACACCCACCACCGCGATCTGCCCCAGCTCCACGCCGCAGTTGAACAGCAGCAGCGTGCGCAGACGCGCGGCATCGGACAGCCCGGTCAGGGCCCCCGCGAACCCCAGCCCGTGCAGCAGACCGCAGGCCAGCGCGAAGACCTGGGGGTGGTTCCCCGCGAGCTGACGCCGCTCCCCGCGGAGGACCTCCGCAGCCAACAGGACCACGCTGAGCGCGATCATGGCCTCCACCGAGGCTTCTGGCGGCCGAACCGCGCCGAACACCGCTGCGCCCAGGGTCAGGCTGTGCCCCACGGTGAACATCGTCAGCGTCCACAGCAGCCGCCTCGGGCGCGCCGCCGAGACCCCGATGAGTCCCACGATGAACAGCAGGTGATCGGCCGCCCCGAGGATATGCGCAGCGCCCAGCGCCAGCGCCGGTCGACGGACAGCGTCGGCCAGCTCGAGCAGCGCCCCCCCTGCGTGGAGCACCGCGGTGCGCTCCGGGCCCGACGCCGCCTGCCAGACCACGAGCGCGTCACCGCCGGTCTGCGCCAGCCCCGTCACGGAGATCTCTCCCTGAGTCAGCCCCGCCGGCCCACAGGCGGCGCTGCCCCACTGGCGAACCCCCTGCGTCGTCTCGGCCGTCTTCAGCTCGTCGATGACGCAGTGGCCGGGCAGCGAGAACGACAGCGGCGAGGGCCCTCCGGCCACCAGCGGCCGCGTCCAGCTGACCGCGACCTGCCCGCCGGCCCGCCCGCGAAGCTCCAGGAGCGCCGGCTGGAGCTGGTGGGCCAGCGCAGAGCCGACCAGCAGGGCGATCATTCGCCAGTGATCTCGTAGGACGCCACCAACTCTGCCAGCGCCGCCGCCTGGGCGCGCTCCCGCTCATCGGCCAGCAGATCTGCGCGGAGCTCGCCGCGGATGTCTCGGACTGCGGGCAGCGAGGCCGCCTGGTGGTCGGTCGGCAGGACGAGGTGCTCCCCGTAGCTGGACCGGATCGGACCGCTCCAGGCCCCGACAGGCAGCGTCATCGCGGCGTCGGCGAACGTCGCCCCGAACAGACGCGCCAGCTCATCGCGGCTGCGCGAGGTCAGGACCCTGCCGTGCAGGAACGCATCGCCGGTGGCGCGACCACCAGACTCCAGCAGCTCCCGTGCCGCGCGGGCGTCACCCTGGGGATCTACGCGTCGATCGCGGCTGTAGAAACGGTGCTCCAGCGAGCGGCGAGCCGGCTCCCGATACCGCTCAGTGTTTTCTGCCAGCCACCGCTCCAGCGCCGCGACATCGGGCTCGGACGGGGCGAAGCGGCTGTCGAGCAGGAAGCGCATCTTCTGCACCAGCCGCCGACGGACGATGGTGTCTTCGCGGTCGAGCCCGAGCCGGCGGGCCTCACGCACCAGCACCTCCGCTTCGATCCGCGCCTGAAGCAGCGCGGCTCGGCGCTCTTCTGGCAGAGCCACCCCCTCACCATCTGCGTTGGGCACTCCCAGCGCTGCCAGCTCGATGCGACGAGGCTCGGGGTCTGACAGCGCGAGATCTGCGACCAGCAGGAGGCCCCCGATGCCCAGAAACCGCACCCACGGCGCAGAGAGCCACTCCGGAATCATCCCCTCCGCTGCCGTGTGAGCATCGCGAGGAAGCCCAGGCCCACCGCCCCCATCCCCCACGAGGCGGGCCCCGACCGGCTGCTGCAAGCGGCCCCAACCGGCGCGGTCACTGGAGCCGCTCTCAGGGGAGCCGCAGCCAGAGGAGCTGCTGTCACCCGCGAGCGCCCGGGAAAGGGCCCTCGGATGGCGAGCGTGATGTGGCTCCACTGGATGTTGACGAACATCAGCGAGCCGTCGGGCGAGAAGCACACCCCAGACAGCTCGCTGCTGGACAGGCGGTTGCGGGCGAAGTCGACCACCGCGCCGCCCTGCTGCAGCGCGCGGATGTAGTTGGAGCCGCCGCCGTCCTCGACCATGAACAGCTGGCCCCACGGAGACACCGTGATGTTGTCGGGCATGAAGAGGATCTCGGTGTCGGTGACCTGTACCACCAGCTCCAGCGCGTCATCTTCGGGCCAATACCGGAAGATCTGCCCGCCGCCCACAGGCCCGCCGGACGTGGCGCAGACGTACACCGCGCCGTCGTGGTACCAGATGCCCTCGCCCCGCTTCACCCGCGCGGCGCCGCGCTGCCAGGCCTCGTACCGCACGCTGTCGTCGTCGGGATCCGGCTCCGAGATGTCGACCCACTCCGCCGGCAGGACATCTCCGATCTCCATCGACAGCGCCGTGTCGAAGTTCGCCCGCCCCTCGACCCGCATGGCCTGCAGGCGCCCCTCGAAGGGCTCCTCGGGATCATCCGGCACGAACCGGTAGAAGGCCCCGTCGTCGCGGTCTTCTGTGAGGAAGGCCAGGTGGGTGCCGGGCTCGATGGCCGCGGCCTCGTGGTTGAAGCGCCCATAGCCGGGGATCCGCACCGGCTCCTGCGCCTCATCCGCCTCGGGATCGCACAGGAAGACGTAGCCGTGCCCGTTCGTGAGGGTCTCCTCGCAGGTCAGCCAGCCCCAGGGGCTCGGCCCCCCGCAGCAGTTCCGGGACGACCCCAGGAGGACCATGTTGCACGACAGGCGCTCACCGGTCTCGGGATCGACTTCGACGCGGCTCACGCCACCGTAGGCTGTCGGGTCCCACGCGACCGCTGGCGGGGACGCGCCGCCCACGTAGGCACTGCGCTTCCCGTCGATGAAGTCCAGCTCGTGGTTGCGCATGAGTGCGATGTTTCCATTGGCCAATGGAAAGCAGGCCATGCCGTCCGGCGCGCCGGGCACCAGATAGCCGTCGTCGGTGGGGTCTCCCATCCGATCGACCACGGTGTACGAGAAGCCCCGCGGCAGATCGAGGATCCCCGCCGGATCCGTGATGAGTGGACCGAACTGCGGCGCCCCATAGGCCCGCGCCGAGCTGGACCACGCGGCGGCGGCCGCGGCCGAGCCGGTCAGAAAGCTGCGTCTGCGCATCGAGCAGACCCCCTCCAGGGTGGATAGAAGATCCTCGGGTGGCCATGGTAGCGCAGGTCACCCGAGGCCTGGAGGGGTCGATGCGCGAAGAGCGAGCATCCTGGGAGCTGGGGACCGTGCTGATCTGCACGAACGAGCGGGGGTCCGGCGCCCCGCGTCCGTCGTGTGGACGACGCGCCGGGCTGGAGCTCAAGACATGGTTGAAGGCAAAGGCCCGCGCCGAGGGAGGACCCGCCGCGCAGATGCGGGTGCTGACGACGAGCTGCCTCGACACCTGCCCGGCCGACGGCGTCGCTGTCGCGCTGATGCCGGGAGACCGTGTCCTTGTGGTTGATCCGGTGACGGACAAGCCTGCTCTGCTGGAGGCGTTGAAGACCCACGCCGAGGAGCTCGTGAGCAGCAGGCTACGTAGCGTCCCCTCCAAAGTCGCCCGCTCGCTGGTATCCCGCGTTCGTAGGGGATGACTCGTTCGAGCTGCAGGCTGGGGAGTTCTGGGGAGTTCTGGGCTTCCTGCCCGGCTTGTTCTGGGCTCGCGCCTGGGCTCACTCTGGACTTACTCTGGCCTCACCCTGGGCTCAGTCTGGCCTCACCCTGGGCTCACGCCCGGGTTTGTAGAGAGTCCCCCCCGCGAATGAGACCCTAACCGCTTAGAGATGGAGGAGACGCTGAAACGATTGCCAATCGCGGTCCAGCGGGGGGGACTGTTTCTCTACAAACTGTCTCTACAAACTGTCTCTACAAACTGTCTCTTGAAAGTGGCTCTTGAAAGTGGCTCTTGAAAGTGCCTCTTGAAAGTGCCTCTTCAAAGTGGCTCTTGAAAGGTGATCGAAACGATGAATTTTTGAGAGCGGAAGTGGGATGAAGAAGTCAACCCGTCCTCTCCGCCGCTATTCCAAACCTACCCCTACATCATAGGGACTTTCCGGTCCCCAGGCAATTCTTTACAATCGCCTGTCACGGTAGAAGTGGCGCATCGAGATCTTCTACCCACAGATCGAGCACGACGCGGTCGGCCAGCTCCAGTACAGCGGCGGTGAGGTAGTGGAAGCCCGACGCGTTCACATCGTCCTCGGGCTGCATCTCCACCCCGTCGTCTCCTACGACGATCGCCAGGTTCGCCGGTAGATCCTGCGCCGCCATGTCCGCCACCCCGGAGACCTGCCGGGCATAGGCGCGATCGGCATGCAGGCGCGTCCAGGCCACCCCGGCCTGCTGCATCGCGGCGACCATACCCGTCACATGGGGATGATCTGTGGCCCCGTCCAGCACATGATCGACCTCGGTCCCGGTGGCGATCCCCGCCAGCTCCGGGAACCGTCGCGCCGCCGCCGGCATGGCGCGCGGCCCCTCTCGCTCCACCCAGAACGACGCGACCTCCGAGACGCTCGCGCCGCCGTCGAGCGACAGGCCGATCGCCTCGGCCGCCTCCCGCGCCGGCAGCGAGGAGTAGCGGAGGCCATCCATCAGGACGCTGCCGAGGAGGTAGTCCACGTCCTGAGAGGGCTCACCGTCGCCGTCGTTGTCGAGGAACAGATTCCCCAGCTCGTCGCTCGCCAGCCCCTCGTACCGGTTGGCGCAGGTGATGGCGTTGTCCGCGTCCAGCGCACAGCCCCCTTCCTGGTAAGGCATCCCCTCGCGCGCCACGGCCTCCGCCATCGCCAGCGGGCCGGTCGCGGGGGTCTCGAACGTCGCTACGCCAGACACCACCGGGAGCTCCAGCTCCTCGTCCCCCAGCGTGGTCCACGCCAGGTTTCCGCCGTTCGAGAACCCCGAGAGAAGCAATCGCTCCGCGCGAGGGACGAGCAGCCGATCGTCGATCGAACAGCCCAGGGTGTCGCGCGTCTCGCCAGCGCCGTACCGCAGGACCGCCGCGACTGCCCGCCGCGCCAGCGGGCCCCGCGCGTCATCCGTACCCGCGCTGGACCCGGCCTCATCTCCACCAGGCAGGTTGACGTAGATCGTCGCGATACCAAACCCGCGGACGAGCGATCCGCGGTCTGCTGTTCGGGGCACGATGTCCGGCGAGAAGGTGCCGTGGATGAAGACCACCACCGGCGCACCGTCGGGATGCCGCGGGGTGTTCCAGGGCGCCGACAGCTCCACCGTCAGCGGCCCCTCCAGGGCGGGGTCGTCGATCTGGACCCCCAGCTCAGCGACGTTCTCCCGGACCTCCACCCACCCCTGCTGACAAGGGGGAGGCGCGCAGGAGGTGAGCAACAGCCACGTCATCATCGCCAGACTGGCATGCGGAGGCGCGGGCCGGTATCCCGTTCCCGGACGAGATCCCGAGCCGGCTGGCGCCTGGAGGCCCGATGAAGACCCACTCCCCCCGCTTTCTGGCCGCCGTCGATGACGCGAAGACGCGCATCCGCGAGATCACCGCCGAGGCGGTCCTCCGACACCGCGCGGCAGGCGATCTGCTCCACGTGGTAGACGTGCGCGAGGAGAGCGAGTGGGCGACCGCGCACATCCAGGGCGCGCGCCACCTGGGCAAGGGGATCCTCGAGCGCGACGTCGAGGCTGCCTTCCCCGAGCCGGACTCACCGCTGGTGCTCTACTGCGGCGGCGGGTTCCGCTCCGCGCTGGCCGCAGATGCGCTGCAGCGCATGGGGTACACGCAGGTGTGGTCGCTCCAGGGGGGCTGGCGGGCCTGGAAGGCAGCCGGCGGACCGACCCTCTGAGCGTGCACGGACTCTCTGGCATCCTGGGTCTTCGGAAGCATCAAGGGGCGTCGCAGTCCACCGCCGCGGTGTAGTCGATCTCCACAGCGGAGCCCGACTGCGGGGCGGTCTCTTCGGCGAAAACCACCGCGTTGTCGCTGGCGTCCCACGTCCAGTCGTCCCAGCTCACGCCGTCCACCCGGATCTGGAGGCTCTCGACCAGCGGCGTCCGCTGTAGCGTCCGCTGGAGCCCGCCGTGGCTGGCCGCGACGCTGAGCGCCGCGACTCTCTCGAACCCGCTCGTCCAATCCTCCTCGCACAGATCGAGGATCAGCCCGCCGGTCGCCGCGGCCAGCTCCACATAGCCCTCGCCATACGAGGCGCCGCTGCATCCCTGAGCGTCGGTCGCCACCACCGCGGTGACCACGTGATCTCCCGCCTCGGGCGCCACGGCGACCAGCGCCGCGAGGGTCTCATCAGTGCCCAGGCCGCTGCGATCCGCCTCGCCCGCGATCACCACCACGTGCAGTATCGCCCCAGCGCGCAGGAGACCATCCAGGCACCCGCCAGGGGTGTCGCCCGCCAGCGCAGCGATCGCGTGCAGCGCGAGCTGATCACTGCCCCCGGCGGCCTCGGGCTCGAACCCCTCTGCCAGGCTGGCGATGCGGGTCTCCACGGGGTCGTCGCTGGTGACCCACGGCGGAGACGCGCTGGGACAGGACTGCGTGCCGGTGACCGACGCGGCATGCAGGGCGACCTGCCCCTCGTCGAGCGCGTCGATCAGCGCGGGGAGCGCCTGCCCCCCCTTGCCGGCGTGGATGGTGCCCATCACCCCATCGGTGTCCACCACGAACAGCAGGTCCGTCTCGATGCCGGGCGCGTATGTGAACGACTCCGAGACCTGCTCCCCCTCGTAGGCCAGCCCCGACAGCGAGATGCTCACCGATGGCCGGGAGGGGTCGTTGCTCTCCACCGCGATCACGACGTCCTTTTCTCCCCCACCGAGCTCGCTCCATGCGGGCGTAAAGCGCACGAGCGCGGACGCGCTCTGCCCCCCACCGACGGGCTCCGGGAGCGCTCCGTCCAGCGTGAAGTGCGTCTGGTGGGTGAGGGTGATCCCGCCGATCTCCAGCGGCTCGCTGCCGGTGTTGTAAACGGTGAGCTCAGCCTCTGAGGAGCAGCCCAGGGGAGTGGCCGGAGGCGGCGAGACCGCCAGCTCGATCACCGGCGCCGTGGCGCTCCCCCGCAGAGAGAGCACCTCCACGCCGTAGTTGACCCGCAGCTCCGCGGTCCACTCGTCTTCGGTGCGCGGCTCAAAGCGCACCGTCAGCACCTGCTCCTCGCCCGGCATCAGCTCGAAGATCGGCTCGGCGTCGACCTCGAACACCCCCTCTGCGTCATCGCCAGCGAGGCCGACCACCTCGTCGTGGCCGTGGATCACCAGGGGCTCGGTGCCGGCGTTGGCGATGGTGAAGGACTCCTCCACCGACAGGCGCTCCGTGGCCACCCACTCGCCTAAGTCGAGTACGGCCGGCGAGACAACCAGGGCATCCTGCTCCCAGTCATCCGTCACCGTCTCGGGAGCGTGGGCCGAACTCCAGGGCTCACAGGCGCTGAGCGCCGATACGCAGAGCCAGCAGCACCACGCCGCCAGTCTGTGGCTGTTCAATCCATCCTCAGGCCGAAGGTCACCCCATGGTAGCAGGGGCTCATCCGCGAGGGGCGCTCATCGGCGAGGGGTGAGCATCATCTCTGAGATCTGGGTGAGCTGAGCAGTCCAGACCTGCTCCAGCTCGGCTGACCAGCCGATGTCGTTCATCTGCGAGAGCGCCTGGACCAGACAATCGCAGACCTGCGCATACATCTCGCTGCTGACGCCCCAGTCGGTGTGGGCGCGGCCGAGGGCCCCGAGCTGCAGCGCCATCCAGCCCGGCTCATCGACATGGACCGAGTCATGCACGGCGGCCAGGATCTGGGTCAGCATCTGCGTTCGCTGCTGCGACCCGGGTCCGAAGCTGTCCATGAGCTTCGGGTGGCGGGCGTCGAGCAGCCCATAGAAGCGCCCCTCGAGCTCGTCGGTGTGATCGGCGACGAGCGCGAAGCTGGTGAGCAGGATGTGTTCGCCTTCGGGCATCGCAGGGTGTGACCTTCAATTTGATGTGAGCGTGGTCGTCCTCAGGCCGAGGGCCACCCCATGGTACCAGAGGCTCGTCCAGGCGGCGTCGTGCAGGTAGGGCGCGAAGCGAGCGTCGTAGCGCAACACCACTCTCCGGTGAGCCCACATCACCCGGGCCCCGGCGGTGGCGGTGAGCGTGGCCTGCCGATGCTCGCCCGTCTCGTTGGTGAACGTGCGCCACGGCAGCATCAGCTCGAGCTGCGGCCCCGCCGAGAGCGCCCCCTGTCGCCAGCCCAGGCTCCCGCCCAGCGCGACGTCACCGCTGGTGACCTGTGCGTCTCCCTGCTCGGCGATGACACCTCGGGCGGCGCTCGCCCGCAGGTGCACCTCTGGCCGCAGGCGATCGATGCCAGCGAACGGGTCGAGCACCCCCAGCTCGAATTCGCCCGCCATGGGCTGCCGGGTTGCCTGCCCGGGCCCGTGCACCGCCAGCGGACCGACGCTGAGCAGCAGGGCGGGGGCGCGGGGCACCAGCAGGCTCTCCAGCGGGAGGGTCGCGCCGGCATCCAGGTTCACGTTCTGCCGCGCGAGCAGGCGGCCGTCCTCGGTCTGCAGCTCGATCCGGTGCCGCCCGGGATCCACCGCATGCAGGCCGGGCAGGGCCCCGCGGGGGACGCCGTCGACCAGCAGGCGAGCCTGCGCGAGGAGCTCATCGCATGCGCTGAGCAGCGCCTGCTCGGCGGCCGAGCGCGCGTCGGGGTTGCCCGACAGGTAGATCTCCTCGCGCCCGACGATGCGGTACTCGGCGCGCGGCACCTGCACCCCGCCGGTGTACCGCACGGTGTGATCGCGGGCGAAGTCGTGCGCCTCCGCGACGTCGACCAGGCCGTCGCGATCCAGATCCGCGGTGCCGCGCTCGTCGGTGAGGGCGGAGATGAGGAAGTGCGTGTAGACGCCGTTCTCCAGCGCGCTGTCCTCCATCGCCGGTTGGTGGTACTGCGCGGCGTACAGGCGCGCCTCGCTCTCGGAGACCTCGCGCAGGCTGCGGGGAGGCGGCGGGGGACCGCGCAGACCATCGAGGAGCAGGCGCGTGGTGGTGGTGAGCGAGGAGCGGCCAGCCAGCGTGCCGCTCTGCGTGCGGCTGTTGTGGCACGTGTCCATCACAAGCACGCGGCGACGCGCCGGCAGGGTGCCCACGCGCTCTTCGAGGGCGTCGATCGCCAGCCCGGTGGACTGCGGGTGATCGAGCCGCCCGTCGCTGGGAAGGAACCACAGGCGGCTGCCGTCCAGCGGATCCAAGGTGAGGGTGCCGTGACCGCTCAAGTACAGCAGGAAGGTGTCGTCGCGCTGGAGATCGGCGGTGGCGACGTCCAGCGCATGCGAGATGGCCTCGGCGGTGGTGGACTCCGCCCCCTCGAGCACGAAGACGCGGTCGAACCCCCCGACCGCCGGCTCCGAGAGCACCGCGCCCAGATCGCGGGCGTCCTTGGCCGGGAAACGCAGCCCGGCCAGCGCAGGATCGGCGTAGTCCTGCACGCCGACCAGCAGGGCCACCCGCCGGGGCGCGAACGCGCGATCGAGGGCCTGTGGATCGACCGCGTCGACTTCGACGACCCCAGCCAGGACAGCTGACGAGAGCAGCAGGACGCTCACGGCTGCACCTCCACCCGCTCACCCACGCAGCGGACGCCCCGGCCTAGAGCTGCCCGGCAGATCGACGCAGGATCTCCCCGATCATCGGCCCCGTCCAGCGCCATCGTCAACTCGGCGAGATCGAGATCGCCAGCGACCAGCGAGAACACCGCCCCGGAGTCAGAGGGCTCCAGCTCCCAGAGCAGCAGGCCGCGCCCGGCCGACAGATCGACCTCCCCAGCGTCGGTGTCCTGCGCGTGGACGAGAGTAGTCCCCGCGGCGTCGGTTCGGAGCAGCGTGAGCCGGCTGGTGCGGTCGACGAACGCGCGGAACGACAAGCGGCTGCCGCTGCGCACCTGCTCACCGCGCCGCAGGCGGGTCACCCGATCGCCATCGAGCACCGCGATCTTCAGCGCCAGCTCGGGCAGGCGATCGCCGCTGCCGCGCTGCACCAGCTCGCCGGGAGTGGGCGGAGCAGGGGGCAGCACCATCATGAGACCGAGCGCCGCCAGGGCCAGCGCCGTGAAGGGATAGAGCGCCCACACCAGGCGCGAGCCGCGCGGCAGCGCTTCGTCCATGACCCGCTGGAGGGTCTGCTCGGCCAGGTCGGGCGGCACAGGGAGGGGCGGCAGCGCCGCCACCATCGCGTCGAAGCCGTCCAGATCACCCTTGAGACAACGACATTCACCGCAGGTGAGCAGGTGCGTCGTCGCGTCGCCCGGGGCCTCGCCCAGGAGCACCGAGCGGGCATGATCGCAGGCTCCGCCAGCGCCCATCACTCCCCCAGGATGGCGCGGAGGCGTGCGCGAGCGCGGCTGACCCGCGCCCGAGCGTTGGCCGGTGAGATCCCCAGGTGCTCTGCCAGCTCACGGTGATCGAGCCCCTCCACCACACCCAACAGGAAGGCCTCTCGCAAGGGGGGCGAGAGCGCGGCGATCGCGGCCTCGATGCGCAGGCGCTCGTCGGGGTGCTCCTCCGTGAGTGCCGACCACTCCTGCAGGGGTTCCGGATCCAGACGGCGCGCCAGCCAGCGCTCGTGGTCGCGCGCGGCGTTCGCGGCGATGCCGAACAGCCAGGGCGAGAAGCGTCGGCCCGGCTGCCACGTGTGGCGCGCGCGATGCACCTTGAGGAAGGTCTCCTGGTACAGATCGGCGGCGGTCTGCGGGCTGCGCGTGCGGCGCAGCAGGTAGGTGTAGATGCGCCGCTGGTAGCGGTCGAACAGCAGCCGATAGGCTGTGTGGTCTCCCGCCTGCACCCGATCCATCAACACCTCATCGGAGAGGGCTGCCAGCGCGTCATCGGACAGATGCACCTCTCATGGGGTTCTACGCCGACTCCCCGCCAGGTGTGACAGATCCCGGCGCGACAGATTCCGGAGGCGCCTCTCCGCTCGTCGGGGGCGCGAGCGGGCCGTCGTCACCTCGGCGCCGCGCGATGGCGAAGACCCCGATCGAACCGAGCACGCACAGCCACGGGAACATCCAGCCGCCGGCCACGTACAGGGTCGGCACGGTCGCCATGCGGATGGGGCGGACGCTCCGGTGGTCCGTAAAGGGCGTGGTCTCAAAGAGGATGTCGCCGTGGGGCTCCACCACCCAGCAGATGCCGGTGTAGGCGATCCGCAGCATGGGCCGGCCGAACTGGATGGCCTGGATGGTGGTGAGCATGGCGTGCTGGTGTGGCGAGGCGGTGTCGCCGAACCAGGCGTCGTTGGTGATGTTCACGAACAGATCGACCGGCGAGTCGCGCTCTCCTTCGAACAGGTCCCACATCGCGCTCTCGAGGATGGCCTCGTAGCAGATGGGCACCGAGAAGGTGTAGGCCGTGCCGTCTGCGGCGGTGCCGTCGAACACCGTGGGCCGCTCGCCCGCCCGGAAATTGCCCGGCCCGCGGATCATCCTGCGTATCCACGGAAAGGTGTCGCCGAACGGGATGTACTCGCCGAACGGCAGGGGGACCATCTTGTCGTAGCGGTCCGCGAGCTTCCCCTCGCGCGAGAACAGGTAGCAGGAGTTGTAGCCGGTGATCTCCCCGTTCTCGCCCACCTCGGCGGTGCCGCCGCCGACCAGCAGGTCGAAGTCACCGCCCTTCGCGAGCGTCTCGAAGAACTGCCGCGGAGAGCGATTGGATAGCGCCTTCGCGACCTTCTCGCCGTGGGGATTGAAGGAGGTGCTCCCCTCGGGCCACACCACCAGATCAGGCTCCTCTTCCAGCACCTCACGGGTGGCGATCAGCCAGGTCTGCAGGGCCTGGAGCGCGCTGGTGCGCAGCCTCACCTCCATGGTGACGTCGTGCTGGAGCAGGGCTGCCTTCACGACGGGCGCCTCGGCGAGCTGCGCCTCGATGGCGCCGTGCCGCCAGGTGCCCCAGGCGATGTTGCCCACGAACAGCGCCGCGATCACCGCGTGCAGCCCCCACGGCTGGCGGCGCCCCTCGGACCGCCGCCAGAGCGCCTCGGTGAGGGTGCAATTCACCAAGAAGATCAAGAAGGTCAATCCCATGACGCCCAGCACGCTGGCGAGCTGCCAGGTGGGCGGAAACCGGTACTGGCTGACCCCGTGGTAGTACGGAAACAGCGAGGGGAAGAGCTTCTCGGTTGCCACGAGCAGCACGGGGGTAGCCACGACCCAGCCCGCGCCGATGCGCCGCCGCAGCCACCGCACCGTGCCGAACACCAGCGGGTAGTTGATCGAGAACGCCGTGGCGAACAGCAGGTGGATGAGCAACGCCAGCACCCACGGCAGGTTGCTGAACCGGATGATCGTCTCGATCAGCCAGTAGTACAGCCAGAAGATCGCCAGCCAGCCCCCGGCCCAGGCCATCCAGGCGTTGCGGCGCCCCTGCCCCGGTCGCATCGCCCAGAACATCGGCACGAACGCGAACCAGTGCAGCCAGTGCAGGTTGACCGGCGCCGAGATGTGCACCAGCGCCACGCCGCTGACCAGGCAGGCCAGCAGGCGGAGCGCCGTGTCTTTGGAGGGTGGGGCCATGCGCGCGTCATTAACGCAGGCGGGCCCGAGGACCGCACCCCCTGACGTCAAGGGGAGAGGGCATACAGGTCATCCAGGAACACGCCCCGGCCGAGCAGGTTCTGATCCGGCCAGCGCAGGTGCCAGGCCACCGCGCAGTCCGGGGTGTACTCGCGGACGTGGCCCCCGACCCCGTAGTTCAGCAGCGTGTTTCCGCTGCCCAGGCGGTGCGCCTCGCCGGCATAGTCCGCCTCGATCCCGCTCCCCTGGCCGCAGCTCCACACCTCGCGCAGGGTCTGGTTCGCCTCGTCGATCTCATACTCGCGGGCCAGGACCTCGTGGTCATCCTGAGCGGTCCAGGTGGACACCATCAGCCGCCCCTCGGGGGTCCGGGTGGGGCTGTGCTGCTTCCAGAAGGGCGTAGAGCCCTCCGAGAACGGCCACGCGCCCGAGAGCTGCCCCCACAGGTGCAGGACCTCCCCGGACGCCCGATCGAGCTCCACCACGCTGTGCTCGGCGTCGGAGGAGAAGTAGAGGGTGTCGTCGCCCTGGTTCCAGAACAGGCCGTTGCCGTCGCAGGCCTCCCCGGCTCCCCGCTCCTCCCAGTACGTCGTGCAGTCGAAGATCTGCCGGATCTCTCCGTCGGGGCTGCGCTCGCGCACCACCTCCCGGCCGTCATCGAAGCCCCCCCAGACCAGCCAGCCAGGCTCCAGCTCCAGAAACGTGTGGTGCAAGCCCGACAGCGCGATGGTCTCAAGAATGGTGCCGTCGATGGTCATGCGATGAACCACCGAGCCCTTGCCCTGATCCCAGTCGGTCCAGAACGTGTTCTCGTCCCACAGGATCGCGCTGCCGTCGGCAGAAGGCTGCATGTAGAACGTGCGGTACCCCATGGGGGTCTCGTGGGCCCAGACCACCCGCCCGTCGCGATCGAGGATCAGCTTCCAGAACGTGTCCACGTCCCATCCCTCGCCCTCGGTCCCCACGCCGATCAGCAGCCAGCGGTCGCTCTCTCCCCAGGCAGATGAGTCGGCGTCCTCCAGCACGGGCGCCGGGACCCCCTCCGGCAGGGGATCGGTCCGACCGGTCACCTCGGGGCTGCTGAAGTCCCCGCTGACGATCTGGAACGTGAAGTCCGAGTCGTAGGGTATTCCCAGCAGCAGCTCCGTCTGGACGCCGGCCGCGCGGGTGACGGTGGGGCTGGAGAGCTGGTCCCCGAACTCGACATGCACCTCGCCGTCCCGGACCTGCGTCCAGCTGACCTCCACGATCGCGCCGATCTCCTCGTGCAGTGACCAGGAGACGTCGGCGATCGGATCGCCGGTCAGTGTGCTGCTCGAAGTGCTGGTGCCGGTCGCGCCGCCGCTCGATGACGATGAGCCTCCGCTCGTGGTGGTCGCTGGCGTCGTTCCACCGGTCGTGCCCGACGCGCCGTCGCTCGGCCCCTTGTCGGACCCCTTGTCAGGCTCTGTGCAGGCGACCGCGACCAGGATGATCCAGGGAGCAAACGAGCGGATCATCGGTACCTCCAGCGCATCGTTCAACCTACCCCAGAAGCAGCGGACGCCCACCCGAACGTGAGCGTCCGGAGGCCCGGCTTCCGGGCCGCGGTCAGGCCGTCCCGCTCGGGGCCGTGGCGCGCTCCGGCCCCGCCGCTCACCTCAAGCCCCCCCAGC
>CAYXGP010000028.1:39196-53176 GCA_964464515.1 uncultured Enterobacterales bacterium | reverse complement strand
GGGCCCACTACTGCCGCTCAGCGGAACCCCTTCGGGACTTCCGCCGAGCAGCACTAGGAGACTGCGGGGAAACGCATAACCTCCTGAAGTTTCAGAGAAGTTCTGCCAGCAGGGACTCGGTCGGCCTCGTCTGGAGGTGTCTGGCGAGCTGCTTGAGATTGTTGACCATGGCGATGAGGTAGGCCTGTCGCTCAGCGCTCACCAGGCCCCAGGCCCGGGCTTGGCGGGCACCATGGCGGGTCAGGCACCGCATCAGGCGCTCGCCCTGGATGCGTTTGCGGTAGGCGGCGCGCAGCTCGGGTTTTGCCCAGGCGGCCCGACTGGCGCGGAGTTCCTCTTCCTCCGGGTGGAGCTGTAGCCGCTTCCCGACGGTCTTCCCGGGTCGACACGCGACGCGGGCGGGACAGTTCTGGCACGAAGTCTGTGGCCAACGGAACGTCACAGTGGGCTCTCCACCCTGCCGCGCTGGCACGGCATCGGCGGTGGTCACCCCCTGCGGGCAGGTCGCCGTCTGGGAGCGGAAGTCCACCACGAAGTCACTCTTGCTCAAGCGGTCCGCCCGCGGGGCAGGCGCGGCTGTCGGCGGGGCCAACACCTCCACCTGCAGCTCCTCGCGGACCTGTCGACGCAGCTTTGCCTTGCCATACGCCCCATCCCCCAAGACCCGCCACAGTCCTGGAACCACCGACTTCGCCCGGCGAATCAGCGCTTTCGCCGGAACGCCGTCATGCACGGTGCCACTGGTGACCGCGACCGCGACGATGAACTGGCTCTTGATCTCGCCCAGAGCATGGACCTTGAAGCCATCGACCGGCTGGGTCCGGCTCTTGTAGAATCGCCGTGCCTGCGGGTCGGTGAGGCTCACCAAGCGGTCCTTTGTGCGGCGGGAGAGCGTCATCCGACCGTCATTGTCGATGTCGAAGTCCTGCCGCACTACCCGATTCAGATGCCGCGCGGCCTGCAGGAGTCCCCGCCGAGTCGACCGTGCGAGGTGTGGGAGCTGGCGCCGTACGCGCCGGACACATCCTCGGGCCGTCTGAGCGAGTTGATTGAGCACGCCGGCCCGGGCATCGGCGTCCTTCCAGTCGATGGGGAAGGCCCCTTTGGTGCTGGGGGCGGTGAGCAAAGGAGGGGGCAGCGCCAGCGTCTTTGCGACACCGGCAGGAGAAGTGTCGGTGGCTGCGCCAAATCGGCGGGCGATGCGGCGGAGCCCCTCGCCCAGCAGGCCCAGGGTG
The DNA here is from genome assembly GCA_964464515.1 of uncultured Enterobacterales bacterium. GTDB lineage: Bacteria > Myxococcota_A > UBA796 > UBA796 > UBA2385 > CAYXGP01. Next base: position 51,941 of record CAYXGP010000028.1, on the reverse strand, counting down.
TCTCGAACCGCCCCGTATGGCTTCATCGGCGTGCTGTCGGCGACCCAGACCGCTGCTGTGGCCGAGACCAATTCCAAGGGCGAGACCGCAGTGGGCGAGGTGCTCGAAGATGTGCTGGATGGTCCGCTGGGGTCTGCCGGGCTGTCGGCGGGAGAGGGCATGCTCATAGTCGCGGAGGGTCCGCTCGCTGGGGATCGGATCGGTCAGTCGTAGTCCCATAGCTGCGCGCCATGTGACGTTTTCATAGGCCTCCTGCAGAGCAGTGCGTCGGCTCATGCCCTCTCGTTGCCATCTGAGGAGCGCCAGCGCGAACAGGATCCGGGCAGGCCAGGCCATGCGTCCCCGTCCGGACTGTCCGCGCCATCCAGCAAAGAGGTCTTCGGGGAAGAGCTGCCAGGTGAAGTGGGCCAACAGCCAGGCGAGCGTTCCACGCTGGAGGAAGCGTAGGCAGGGGTTCCTGGTGTCGTAGAAGTGGATCCGAGAGAGGGCGGCCATGAGGGGCAACTCCCACGGAGCTGCTTGCCTGCGGCCAGCGAGAGCAGCATGTGACAACCAGGCTCCGTGTGGGGGGGGTGAGGGGGGTGTTCAAACCCTCAAATACCCCTCCGCGCGGAGCCCTCCACACACACAATCATTTCAGGGGATTAGATCGTTTCCCCGCAGTCTCCTAGTCAGCAGGTAGCTTCCGTGGGCCAGGGTCACCTCGGACAGGGGCGTGAATCCCAGGGTCCGCTCGAACTCCGGGACCAACTGGCGCTGTCGCTCCTCGTAGCGATGGAGGCGCACCTCGGCCCCCTCCGGGGCGGTCCGCAGCGTCACCGCTGCGTGCCTCTTCAGGTACGCGGCGGCGCGGGCTCGGACGGGGTGGGCGGCAGGCAGTGCGTTCAGGTGCCGCCGAACCTGGACCTCGGCTTTGTCGACCAAGCCTGGCAATCTGCTCCGCGGGCAACCATACGGAGAGTCGTGAGGGGCGCGCACCGTGTGCGACCTCGTTCGTGAACTGTCCCGATCTGGCCTCGTCGGCAGCCAACATCGCCTCGAGTTGTGCGGCGACCTTCGGGGTGTCGATCCGCAAGGCGTCGAGGGCGGCCTCCCGCGCGGTGGCCGGTTTGTCCACCAGCTCGTCGAAGAGTGCGAGGGCCTGTTTGAGGGGGTCGGGGGCCATACAACGGGTCCCGTCAGCGCGCATCGAGCGTGAAGCGCTCCAGCGCGAAGCCCGTACCGTCCAGGCGCAGCGCCGCCACATCCAGGGCCTTCTTGTCCTCGGTGCGCCACACCAGCCAGCGATGGCCGTCTAGCACCAGCAGCGTGGGATCGCCGGGCTCGTCTCCTGCGGATGGCAGGGGGAAGACCCGCCCGTCGCCGGCGAGGACCAGCAGCGCTCCATCAGCCTCGGGTGCCTGCCCCACCACCACGCGCTCGGGTTTGTCGTCGCCGTCGAGGTCGAGGGTCCAGCCCGCGGCGACGGAGAGCCCGGTGACTCCCAGCTTCGCCAGGTCTTCGCCGGCCGTGCCCAGTCCAGCGTCGTCCAGCCGGCTCTCCACCGGATCGGCGCCGCTGAGCAGCACCGGATCGCCGCCCTTGCCCTGGACCACTCCGAGGAGAAGGGGCGTGGGCGCGCGGGGGGGAGCGGCAGCCGACGGGACCAGCCCCAGGACCTGCTGGTACAGGGGAGACAGGAAACGGATGTCGCCGTGGACCAGTCGCCACGACGGGGTGTCCGGCCCCATGACGGTCACGCCCTCGGCGTCGGAGACCAGACGCCATCCGGCGGGTGAGCCGGCGTCGGGGACGGCCGCCGGGATGGGACCGCGCGGAGAAGCGGGCTCGGTGGTCGTGAGCCAGGGGGAGCCCCCCGAGAGCGGACGGACGATCCAGGCTTCGCCGGCCTGCTGGTACAGCGCGTCGCCGTGGAGCAGCGGATCGGCGGGCTCTCCAGAGAGTCCGACAGGCAGCGGGGTGGAGATGGAGATGACATGGCCCGGGCCGAGCGAGATGGCGGCCAGCTTGCCGCGCTCGAAGATGGTGAACGTCGGCGAAGCGTCGGGGCCGCAGCCGTCCTCCCAGCCCGCCGCGAGGCTGACCTGACCGGTGCCGATCGCCACCAGCGCCGCGGGAGTCCACCCCTCTGGGAACGACGGGTCGTAGCAGCGGGGGATGTCGCCGATGATGGTGAATTCATGCACTGCAGGGTCGGGCTCCGTCGCCTCTGCAGCCTCCAGCTCTGCCTCTTCGGTCTCTGCCTCTTCGGTCTCTGCCTCTTCGGAGCCCTCCTCTTCGGTCTCCGCCTCTTCCGCTTCGGTCTCTGCGGCGTCGGTCTCACCGCCTTCCGTCTCTTCCGCTTCGGTGTCTGTAGGCTGGGCCTCCTCGGCCTGCCGGCGCTCCGCCAGTCCGGAGAGCTGCTCGTCGGTGAGCCCGTGGTCCCGGAGGTAGGAGCCGACCGCCTCAGACCAGTCTGTGACGTTGTAGTCGGCAGCGCGGGCTACCCAGCTGACCTGCGGCTGGAAGTCAGCGTGGAGCGTGACCGGTGGGTCCAGCCGGACCACGACCCCGTGGTCATCGACGGTGACCTTGAGGAACGCCTGGGGGTAGTTCTCGACGAGGCGCGTCAGCCCGCCGTGATCGGGGTAGCGCGTCGCGGCGCCGACGGCCTCGGCCGGTGAAGTGGCGTCGCGGACGGCGGCGTCGGCGGCGAGGCCGATGAACTGGTCCTCGACCCGGGTGCCGGCGTAGCGCTCGGCCAGCTTCAGCAGATCGGCCTCTGGCAGCGAGGTGTCCACCGCGCGCAGCGCCGCGGTGCCCTCGCGTTCGAGGGCCTCGGGCATCGCCTCGGTGCCCAGCCACACCTTGCGGTAGTCGATCCAGCCCTCCACGGAGTTCTTCGCCTCGGCCAGCGGCCAGTAGGCGTCGGCGCAGGCGTTGCGCAGCGGCCCCTCGGCCAGCTCGTCGGTCGCCTCCCACTTCTCACATTTCTTGCGGGCGTCGTCGTAGCGGTCCTCGGAGAGGAGGTCGAGGACGGCCTGGCCCTTGGTGGAGGCCTGCGCGGGGAGGGCGAACAGGGCCAGCGAGGAGAGACCGAGTGAGGAGGCGATGGAGAGCCGGAGGCTGCGGCGGTCAAGCGCGGACGGCACGGTCCGTCGCGCGGCAGCGCGCAGTCGTCTGAAGCCGGCGGCTTCGGAGGCAGACAGATTGAGCATGTCGGAGTCGGGTGGGGATGCTTTGGGATCGGGACGGCGGACCCGGATAGAGGCGGTCCACCTATCGCATCCGGTCGGGGGCTGACCACGCAGCCCCGGGGAGGACCGCTGCTGCTCTTCCTCGCCCTCACCCTTCTCGGGCGCGCGGCGCACGGTGACTGGCTGCGCTGGCAGGCGGCGCGCCCCCCTTCAGCACACCCGGAGGCTGCGTACCGGTTCGTCGAAGACGTCCACGCGGAGCTCGCGCCGCTCGTCGCTGACCGACCAGGCGTCATCACGCCGCGGCGCGTGGGGCGCACGGTGCAGGGGTGGCCCATCTGGGCCTTCCGGGTCCGCGAGCCCGGCACCGAGACGAGGCGGCGGGCGCTGATCTTTGCAGGCATCCACGCGCTGGAGTGGGTGGGGGTGGAGGTGGCGACCGAGCTGCTGCTGGAGGTGGCGCGTCAGCCGATCCGCGGCGTGGAAGTGACGGTCATCCCGGTGCTCAACATAGACGGCCACCGCAAGGTGGAGGCGGATCTGCTGGCCGGGCGCGACGCGTGGCGCCGCCGCAACGCCGCGGGCGTCGATCTCAACCGGGACTTTGCCATCAACCGGGACGCTGAGGCCGTCTGGCGCCACGTGCTGCCGCGGCGGTACCGCACGTCACCGGCGCCGCTGTCGCAGCCGGAGAGCCGCGCGATCGACGCGCTGGCCGACGCCGAGCGCTTCGACGTGGCGGTGAGCCTGCATGCCTTCGGCGGGTTCATCTACACCCCCTGGGCGGGGCACTGGCGCCGGCCCCCCGATCATCGCGAGCTTACGGCTCTGGGGCGCGTGATGGCTGGCGGGCAGGGCGCTCACGCCTACCGGGTCCGCCAGCTCTCGCGCTGGGGGTTCTTCTTTCGCGGGCACGGAATGGAGGTCGATCACCTGTACGGTCGCTACGGCACCCGCTCCTTCTTGATGGAGCTGACACGCACCGGTATCGAGCCGCTGAGGCTGGACACCTGGAAGAGTCCGTTTCGAAGGTACAACCCACGTGATCCACGCCGTCACGTCGCGCTGGGAGTGGGGGCGCTGCGGGCACTGCTCAGCCACCTGTCGGGTCGCCTGCGGCCGGTCCTCGTGGGAGAGGTGCGTCCGCCTTTGCTCCCTTGACGCCTTGGGAGAGGACATTAAACAGCCTCCCTTTCCGGTGTCTCGCCGGATTTCGCCGACCCCGTGAGCGGGGCAAAGAGGTGCGCTCCATGATCGAGGTGCCCTCCATGATCGAGGTTCGCGTATGATCGAGGTCAAGTCGCTGAGCCGGTACTACGGCGCGCACCGGGCGGTGCACGACATCTCCTTCTCCATCGACTCGGGCCGCGTGGTCGGTTTCCTGGGGCTGAACGGTGCAGGCAAGAGCACCACGCTCCGGGTCCTGGCCGGCCTGCTGCTGCCGTCGACGGGGTCGGTTCGCATCGGGGGCGTCGATATGGCGCGCGCGCCCAACTCGTTCCGCAAGCGAATCGGGTTCCTGCCCGAGGACCCGCCGCTGTACGTCGAGATGACCGTCACCGAGTACCTGCGCTACGTGGGCTCGCTGCGTGAGATGAGCGGCGCGGAGCTGACTCGGCGCATCCCGGAGGTGCTGGCGCGATGTCAACTCGCCGATCAGGTCAACCGGGTGATCTCCGAGCTGTCCCAGGGCTTCCGCAAGCGCGTGGGTATCGCCCAGGCCATCCTCCACAAGCCCGATCTGGTCATCCTCGACGAGCCGATCTCGGGTCTGGACCCGCTGCAGCGTGAGGAGATGTGCGCCCTCATCCGCAGCCTCGCCGCCGACAGCACGGTCCTGTTCTCGAGCCACAACCTCGGCGAGATCGCCCAGACCTGCGACAGCATCCTGGTGCTCCACGAGGGGCGCCTGGTGCACCAGGGCACCGAGGCCGAGCTGTCGCGCAGCGTCAGCGGCGGTCGCTCCGTCCACTTCACCCTGCGGGGGGATGGCGAGACCGTCTCGTCCTTCCTGAGCGCGCAGGACACCGTGGCCCGCTTCGAGCTGGGCGCGGCAGCAGACGGCTGCGTAGACGTCGCCGTCGAGCTCTCGGGAGACACCCGCGAGGCCCTGGTGGTCGCGCTGGTGCAGGCCGGCCTGGGGCTGCGCCGGATGGAAGACACCAAGGATGAGCTGGCCGAGATCTTCAACGATCTGATTCGCGGAGACCAAGCCGCATGAGACCGATCCTTCTGCTCGCACGCCGCGAGATCGCCACGTTTCTGGGCACCTGGTGGGGTGTCCTGATCCTCAGCGTGGTGCTTCTGCTCGACGGCCTGATGTTCAACGCCTTCGCGATGACCGACAAGCCCCGGTACTCCGCCGACGTGCTGGAGGACTTCTTCTACTTCTCCTCGGGCACCACCATGGTGGCGGGCATCCTGCTCACCATGCGCCTGCTGGCGGAGGAGCGGCAGACCGGCACCATCGTGCTGCTCCAGACCGCGCCGATCAGCGACGCGCAGGTGGTCATCGGCAAGTTCCTGGGAGCCTTCGGCTTCCTGGCGCTGATCACCGCGCTCACGCTGTACATGCCTGTCCTCATCGAGGTGAACGGCAAGGTGAGCTGGCAGCAGATCGCTGCGGGCTACCTGGGCCTGCTCGGTCTGGGCGGCGCCGCGGTGGCCATCGGCACGTTCGGCTCGTCGCTGGCGCGCAACCAGCTCCTCGCGGCGGTCATCGGCGCCGGGTGCATGGTGACGATGCTGCTGGGCTGGCTGCTCGGTCGCATCACCGAGGCGCCCCTGGCTGAAGTGCTGTCGTACGTCGCCCTGTTCGATCGGCACTTCCAGCCGTTCATGCGGGGGCGGGTCAACACCGAGAGCCTGGTGTTCTTCGCCTCTGTGATCTTCGTCTTCCTGCTGATGTCCATGCGGGTCCTTCACGCGCGGAGGCTGAAGTGAGCCCGTCGCTGCTGCTGTATTTTCTGGGGATGGTCCTCATCGGGCTCGGAGAGCGGGTCGTCGGTGAGGGCACCGGTCGCTGGGTGCTGCTGGCTCTGGGCCTCGCGGCCGCGGTCGCCGGGCTCGGACTGGCCGCGCGGAGTCGGCCGGCTGTCATGCGCCTGCGCGTGATGACCGGCGCCGTGGGTCTGCTGGGGCTGGCGGTCTACGGGCTGGGTAGCGATACCGTGGTGGACGCCCTGGCGTTCGCGGACGACGACACCGAGCACCACTTCCGGGTGGTGATCTCCGCGCTGTGGCCGATCGTCTGGCTCGCGGGCGCGCTGCCCTTCTGGGCGGTGGAGCGTGCGCTGGTGGTCTCGCCCGTGGCGGTGGTGGCCGCTCGCGTGCAAGAGGCGGCGGTGGGCGCGCTCAGCCTGTCGTTCGCCATCTCGATGCTCTTCCCGCTCAACTACCTGGCGGTGGAGACCAACCAGCGCTGGGACTTCGGCTACTTCAAGACGGCGCGGCCTGGCACCTCCACCCAGGCGCTCGTCAGCGGCCTGGACGAGCCGATGGCGGTCTACCTGTTCTTCCCGAATTCCTCGGACGTCACCGACGAGCTGCGCACCTACTTTGACGCCCTCGACGGCGACAACCTCGTGGTGTCCTACGTCGATCACGCGCTGGAGCCCGAGCTGTCGAAGGAGCTGAAGATCCGCGACAACGGCTACATCGCGCTGGTGCGCGGTGAAGGCGACGATCAGCAGATCGAGCGCATCAACATCGGCAAGACCCGCGACGGCGCAAAGCGCAAGCTCAAGAAGCTCGACGGTGAGGTGCGCGAGTCGCTGCTGAAGGTCGCTCGCGGCAAGCGCGTGGCCTACTTCACCACCGGCCACGGCGAGCTGTACTGGAAGTCGGGCACCGACGTCGAGCGCAAGATCGGCAACCTCAAGAAGATCCTCGGCGCGCTGAACATCAAGGTCAAGGAGCTGGGGCTGTCCGAGGGGCTGGGCAACGAGGTGCCTGAGGACGCCTCGCTGGTGGCGGTGCTGGGTCCGCAGAGCGCGTTCCTCGACGAGGAGATCTCCGCGCTCGATCGCTACCGCCAGCGCGGCGGTCCGCTGCTGGTGGCCATGGAGCCCGGTGGCCCCGAGCTGGACGGCCTGCTTCATCCGATGGGGCTGAATTTCGACGGCACGGTCACCCTCGCCAACGACACCAAATTCATCCCGCGGACCCGCGGGATCATTGACCGCGTCAACATCTTCAGCAACAAGTTCTCCAGCCACGAGTCGGTGACCACCCTGTCGCGCAACAGCAAGGTGCTGTACTTCATCGCCCCGAGCGCGGGCGCGCTCACCGAGAAGAAGATCGACGGCGAGGGCAAGACCCGCGTGACGGTGCGCTCCCTGCCCGACACCTGGGGCGACAAGGACGGCGATCTCACGTTCGACGACGACACTGAGAACCGCAAGACCTGGAACCTGGCGGTGGCGGCCCACGGCCCCGTCGACGCGCCGGTCGCCGATGGCCCCGAGGAGTACCGGGCCGTGGTGATGGCCGACGCCACCTGGGCCAGCGATCTGGCGCTGCCGCTCGACCCCAGCAAGGCGAACTTCCAGATCGTCCTCGACAGCCTGGCGTGGCTCACCAACGACGCGGCCTCGGCCGGCACGATCGAGAGTGAAGAGGACGTCAAGCTGGAGCACACCCGCGAGGGGCAGGGCTGGCTGTTCTACGGCACCGCCGCCGTGATGCCGGCCGCCTTCCTGCTGCTCGGCCTGGGTCGCATATCTCTCCGACGTCGCAGGAGCGCAGCATGAACGCGATGGTCCGAAGCGCCGCGATCCACGGTGGCCTCCTGGCGGTCCTCCTGGGCGCTGCCTGGGTGAAGTGGACGGCCGAGCCGTCTCCGGATCTCGAAGGCGAGGTGGTCCTCCTCCAGGGCGAGGCAGACGCGATCGAGAAGATCATCTGGCTCAGCGAGAAGAAAGACCAGGCCGTCATCGAACGGAAGACCGATGATCGCGGCGCCTACCTGTGGGTGACCTATACCCGCTGGAAGGAGAAGAAGGTCGAGAAACCCCCCGAGCCGCCCAGGCCCGACGACGACACGCCGGCTGGCCCGGACGAGGCGCCGGCAGATGGCGAGGCAGACGGCGAGGAGCCTGCCGCGGACGGCACGTCAGAGGCCGCCCCCGAGGTCGAGCTGCCTGAGCCCGAGCCGGAGTATGACGAGACGGTGCAGGTCTTCAAGGCCGGCGCGAACGGCGACACCCTGCTGGCCGATCTCTCGCCGATGACCGCCATCCGCAAGATCGACTCGGTGCCGGACGGCAAGCTGGAGACCATCGGGCTCGACGCGCCGAGGGAATTCATCGAGCTGGTGCGCAAGGGCCGCACGCACAAGCTGGAGCTGGGCGGCGAGGTCTACGGCACGCGCGATCGCTACGTCCGCGACATCGGCTCCGGGGAGATCTTCCTGGTGGACGACGAGATCCTACGGCCGCTCAAGTACGCTCGCACCCGGCTGCCCGACCGCACCCTGTGGTCGCTCGAGGATGACGCGATCGTCTCGGCGACGATCATCGGCCCGGAGGGCGCCAACCTCGAGCTGGATCATCTCCACAAGGACGACAAGGCCAAGGCCACGTGGGTCCGCGCCGCCGCGCCCGACGAGGTGGACGACGAGGTCAAGACCTGGATGGACAAGGCGATGGGTCTCAAGGGCACGTCGTACGCCGATCCAGCCGATCCGCCGACCGATCTCGCGCCGGCCTTCAGCCTCAAGCTGACGGGTGAGGACGGCACGGCCGAGACCCTCGAGGTCCTGCGCGAAGGCGAGGACGGTGACTGGTGGGGTCGCAGTGAGCACACCCGCGGGCTGATCAAGATGCTGCGCGGACCGTCGAGCGGGCTCGCGGAGGACGTGGCCTCGCTGGTCACGGCGGACTAACAACGGGGGCTGTGTCTCTCCTCGACGACATCCGCGATGCGGCAGGATCCGGGCTCTGGTCCCGCGGGGTCAAGCTGGCGCGGACCGGTGCGGTGGTGCGCCTGCAGGCCGCGGATGATGAGATCGTGTTGAAGGTGGTCGTGCCCGGCGGGGTGCGGACCTTCACGGTGCACCTGTGGCCGGGTGACGAGGACTGGGCCTGCGACTGTCCCTCCGAGCGCGACGCCTGCGGGCACGTCGCCGCAGGCGTGATCGCCTGGAACCACTTCCGAAAGACGGGGGGCAGGCTGCCCGCCACGCCTGGGGGCGCTCCGAAGGCAAATCCGGCCACCGTCGGCTACCGCCTCTACGGCAGCGCGCGGGGATTCCGCATCGATCGGGTGATCGTCCACGCCGGCCATGAGCGCCCGCTGACCACGGGGCTCGCTGAGCAGGGCCGCAGCATCCGCGTGCCGCTGCTGTCCACCCCCGACGACCTGGCGGCCGAGGCCGCGCTGACGTGGCGGCGCGGAGCCACCATCGAGCGGGCCCGGGTACCCCGCCTGCTGACCGCGCTGGCGGGCTGCGGCGACGTCACGCTGGACGGCGGGAAGATCCGCGTGAGCGGAGAGCCCGTGGTGCCGATCGGTCTGGTGGACGACGACAACGGCGCAAGCACCGCTCGGGGGTTCGTGGTGCGCATCGTGCGCGATCCGACCATCACCCGCGTTCTGCGCAACGGGGCGGTGCTGTGCGGCGACCTGCTGCGGCCGGTGGGAGACGGCGGACTCTCCCGCAGCCAGCACGCGCTGCTGTCACGCGGCGCGACCTACAGCGCCGAGGAGGTGGGCCACCTGGTCGCCGAGGTGTTGCCCGCGCTGCGCAAGAAGATCCCGGTGCGGGTGCGCACGGCGCGCCTGCCGACGGCCACAGCGGTGCCCCCGCGCCTCCTGCTGGATGGGCAGGCCGACGGGGGGACGCTCGTGGTGCGCGCCCGGCTGGTCTACGGAGATCCCCCCTCGGCGGAGGTGGAGCGCGGCGAGCTGAACGTGATCGGCAAGAAGGTGCCGATCCGCGATCTGCGCGCGGAGCAGCGCCTGCTGCGTCAGCTCGGTGAGCGGCTGGGGATCGGCGTGGGACCGGAGTACCGGTATGCCCGCGAGCGCGCCGTGCGCTTCTCCGAGAAGGCCGCGGGGTCGTCGTTGGCGCTGGACGGGAGCGGCTGGCGCAGCTTCCGACGAGCTCCGGAGGTCACGCCGCGGGTGTGGATGGACGGCGAGTCGCTGCAGATCGACCTGGGCGGCGCGAACCCGTCCCGGATGATCGACGCCTGGCTGGCGGGCGAGCGGCTCGTGCAGGTGGATGGCGGCTGGGCGCCGCTGCCCGTCGGCTGGCTGGATCAGTACGGCCACCTGGTCGCGGACCTGCTGGCCGCGCGCGATCCACGCGGCGAGCTGAACCGCGCGGCGGTGTTCGACGCCGCGCGTCTGATGGCCGCCCTGAACCAGCCCCCGCCGCCGCAGCTCGCGGGCCTCCAGGCCCTCGCGGGCGACTTCGACGGCATCCCCGTCACGCCGCTCCCCGACGACCTCACGGCGGATCTGCGCGGGTACCAGAGACGCGGAGTGGACTGGCTGGGGTTCCTGCGCGCCAGCGGGATGGGCGGGATCCTGGCCGACGACATGGGCCTGGGCAAGACCCTCCAGGCGCTGTGCGCCGTCACCGGACGCAGCATGGTGGTGGCGCCGCGGAGCGTGCTCACCAACTGGGAGCGGGAGGCCTGCCGGTTCCGCCCGGGGCTGCGGGTGGCGATCTACCACGGCACCAACCGCCGCCTCGACCCGGAGGCCGATCTCACGATCACCACCTATGGCCTGCTGCGCCGGGACATCGAGCTGCTGTCCGGCATCTCGTGGCAGATGGTGGTGCTCGACGAGGGGCAGGCGATCAAGAACCCCGAGAGCAACGTCGCGCGCGCGGCATTCCGGCTGAACGCCGCCTTCCGCATCGCCCTCACGGGCACGCCGGTGGAGAACCGCCTCGACGAGCTGTGGAGCCAGATGCACTTCGTCAACCCCGGCCTGCTGGGAGGGCGTCGGCGGTTCGACGAGATGGTCAGCAAGCCCATCGCCGCGGGAGAGGCCGGCGTGGCGGCGCGTCTGCGGGAGCGCCTGCGCCCCTTCGTGCTGCGACGACTCAAGCAGGACGTGGCCCCCGAGCTGCCGCCGCGCACGCAGCAGGTGCTCCACTGTCAGCTCTCCATCGAGGAGCGCGCGGTCTACGACGCCGTCCGCGCAGCCTCTCGCTCCGCTGTGCTGCGGCAGCTCGGCCAGGGCGGGAACGTGATGGCGGCGCTGGAGGCCCTGCTGCGGCTGCGCCAGGCGTCCTGTCATCGGAGCCTGGTGCCGGGCCAGGAGGCGGCACCGACGTCGTCGAAGCTGGAGCTGCTCACCGAGTCGCTGACCCGCGTCATCGCCGCCGGTCATCGCTCGTTGGTGTTCAGCCAGTGGACCAGCCTGCTCGATCTGACCGGCGCGCGCCTGAAGCGGGAGGGGATCTCGTTCCTGCGCCTGGACGGCTCCACGCGGAACCGCGGCGAGCTGGTCGATCGCTTCCAGGCCGACGACGGTCCGCCGGTGTTCCTCATCTCTCTGAAGGCCGGCGGCACGGGGCTCAACCTGACGGCTGCCGATCATGTGTTCCTGCTGGACCCCTGGTGGAACCCCGCCGTCGAGGACCAGGCCGCCGACCGCGCCCACCGCATCGGCCAGGACAAGCCGGTGATGGTCTTCCGCCTGGTGGCGGAGGATACGGTGGAGGAACGCATCCTGGCGCTTCAGGAGCGCAAGCGCGCCCTTGCGCAGGCGGCGCTGGCCGGTGCGGATCAGGGCGGTGGTCTCACGCGCAACGACTTGTTGGCGCTCCTGGAGTAGCGACAATGCAGCTCACGCAGCTCTCCTGTCCTCAGTGCGGCGCGCCGTTTCGGCTGCTCCCCGGCGCGTCCATGGCGACGTGCCCCTTCTGCGAGGCCGCCATCGCGGTCGAGAGCGGAGGTGGCGGCGAGGTCTCCGAGGAGGTCGCGCAGGTCCGCCCCTTCACGGTGGACGAGGGCACCTTCCAGCGGGTGCTGCTGGAGTGGCTCGCGGCGGGCGACTACACCCCGGACGACATCCTGCAGAAGGTCATGGTCACCCGCCACAGCGGGGTGTTCGTGCCGCTGCGCCGGGTCTCAGGGGAGTACCGCGCGCTGTTCTCCGCCTCGATCGGCTACGACCGCGAGGAGGCATACACCGAGGTCCGCAAGAAGTCGGACGGCTCGAAGGAGCGGGTCAACAAGACCCGCACGGTGACCGACTGGCGGCCGATGAACGGCGAAGCCTCGGAGACCTTCGAGCTGGTGCTGCTGGCGAGCCGGCGGGTGCCGGAGCGCCTGCGCGGCTGGGTGGAGGCCCGCGCGTCGTCGTGTACGGACGGCACGGTGGCGCTGACCCCACCGGCGCTGGAGGGGCATGCCCTGGAGCCGTTCGAGCTGAGCTGCGACGAGGTGATGAAGGCCCGGGGCAGGCCGCAGCTCGACGCGCAGGTGGAGGCCCGCTGCGAGTCGCGCGCCCCGGGGGATCGCGTCAAGGATCTCAACGTCGACTACACCCTCCGCGACGTGACGGATGCGCAGCTCTACCACCCGCTGTGGCTCGCGGCGTTCGGC
>CAYXGP010000028.1:4191-39186 GCA_964464515.1 uncultured Enterobacterales bacterium | reverse complement strand
GTGAGACCTACCACTTCGCGCTGTGCGGCCGGACCCCCGGGGAGATGTCCGGGCGCCGCCCCGAAGACCGCGCCCGTCGAGAGCAGGTCAAGGCGCTGTACAAGGGGCCGAAGACCGCCGCGATCATCTGGGCGCTGGTGGGGGTGCTGGGCATCTTCCTGGCGCTGATTCCCACCATCATCGCTGTGCTGGTGGGGATCCCCATGACGATCTACATGTACTCGCAGGCGAAGAAGAAGGAGAAGGATCTCCTGAAGCGGTCGAAGGACCTGCGTCAGGAGATCCTGGCCCGCGTCCAGGCGGGGAGCGCGTGAACCTGCGCGCGGGGCTCTCCCGGGGCGCGCTGCTCCTGGGGGGACTCGCGTTCGGCCTGCTGCTTGCAGAGGGTGGGGTGCGCGCCCTCGGCTACGATCCGCTCGATGACCCGCAGCGGTTCCAGGCCGGCACCGAGTGGAACGAGGACTGCACCGAGCCTGCGGCGGGGGGCGTCGGCTACCGCTACCGCCCTGGCGCATGCGGCACGAACGCCCTGGGCATGCCCGACGCCGAGCGCCCTGTCGCGCCACCCGTCGATGAGCTGCGCGTGCTGGTGCTGGGCGACAGCATCAGCGCCGACCGCCTGTACGTCGGCTTCGCCGAGGCGCTGCTCGCGGAGCGCACCGGCCGACCGGTGGATGTCCTGAACACCGGCGTGCCCGGCTACGCCACCACCAACGAGGTCGCGGCCTTCGCGGGGTGGGCCGACCGCCTCGATCCCCACGCGGTCGTGCTGCAGTTCTGCCTCAACGACTACGGCACCACCCCGGTGCTGGTGCGCGACGGCGATCGGCTGGTGCGCGCCGAGGATCGCGGCGACTCCCTGCGCACCCGCTCGCTGTTCTGGTTCACCCGCTCGGCTCTCTACCGGTCGGTGGCGATGCGCATCGCGCAGACCGCCGAGCCCCCCCGGCTGGAGGAGCGCTTCGCGCCGGTGGAGGCTGAGCTGGCGCGGCTGGCAGACGCCGCGGCGGCGCGGGGGCTGCCGCTCGTCGTGCAGATCTGGCCCTACCTGGACGCGCAGACGGCGTGGCCGGGAGTCAAGCAGAAGGCGTATCAGCGCATCGTGCCCGCCTTGACCGAGATGGAGATCCCCGCGATCGATCTCACACCGATCTTCTTGTCGGGCGACGTCGAGGCGCTGCGGCGCTCTGCCGCTGCGCAGGTGCATGCCGCCATCGCCGAGGAGGGTCCGCGCTGGGGGCTGCAGGACGCCGACATCGCTCACCTGGCGGACGCGACCGCCGCGGAGCTGGGGTTCCGGGGCGGCGGCTCGGGCAGCGCCGATCGCATCCACCCCAACTTCCTCGGACACTGGCTGGCCGCTCGAGCGCTGGTCGAGCATCTGCTCCCCCGCATGGAGGGAGCCTCGGGGTAGGGGTGTGTTCTCCCTCATGAGTTTGGTTTCGGCTCGCTGAGTCCCAACTCGAGGGCGCGTCTCGTCGCGTCCTCGATCATCTGCGGGGTGGTGATGTACCAATTGACGCCTCCGCACCCGGCGCAGACCCCCTCGAACCGACCCGCCAGGTGGGCGAGGCGGACACCCGTCGCCCTCGGACCCTCCCACAGCGCACGGAAGGAGCGCTCGGCCAGAGAGCCCAGCGCGAGCTCTCCGCGGAGATCGGCGCAGCACATGATGAGCTCGCCGTCGTGACGGATGACCGGCGTGAGCCAGAGGGCGGGACAGGGCCCCCGCTCGCCGCGGTGATCGTCGTCAACCTGCCACGGGCGCTGCTGCCACGTCAGCACCTTGACGGGGCCGTCTGGCCCGGGCCGGATGTGGCGCGTGCTGGTCTCGTACAGCGCGTCGGCCGCGGCCTGACCCGCGCTCCCGCCGCCGACCGACAGCCGCTTGAACATGATCTCGTCGCACCAGGCCGGTCCGCCCTGACACGCCAGCAGATCGCGCCAGTAGGACAGGAATCGATCCACCTCGTGGGCGTTGCCCGCCTGCACGACGAACTGGAGCTGGAGGTTGACCCGGCAGTCCGCGCCGCGCTGGTGGCGTCGTCGGATGAGGTGACGGATGTGTCTGTGGACCAGCGCCAGCCGATCGCGTCCCTTCACGCGGGCGTAGGTCTCGGGCGTGACGGCGTCGAGCGTGCAGACGAGCAGGAGCGGCGGACCATCGCGGACGCTGACCGCGTCCAGGAGGGCGTCGGCCATCGTCGGGCCGAGCGCGATGGCGTTGGTGTCGATCCGGAGGTAGCCCACCCGCCCCGCCAGGCGATGCGCCGCCAGCCCCACCAGCTCAGGCAGGGCGTCGTGGAGGGTGGGGTCGCCGAGCCACTGGAAGATGACGTGGTCGAACCGCAGGTCGTCCGCCACCAGACCGTCGACGATGCGGGCCCACAGCGCCGGCTCCAGGGTGCCCCGAGGGACGCCGTGGATCGTCTCCCAGCCCTCGAAGTGCGGCGCGCACATGCGGCACTTGAGGTTGCAGTGGTCGGTGGGCTCCACCTGGAGCACGCCGTCGTAGGCGGGCTGCACGATCCCTGGTTACCCCGCGGGCGGATGGGCATCTCATCAACCGGTTACACGATGGGTGATCGCCCGCCACGGGTCACCATGTCTCTGCTCCACCACAGCTCCAGTTTCCGCCGCAATTCCCGCCGCAATTTCCGCGTCTGGCCCCGCTCTCGTCGCCGGCTTCAGCCGGTCCGCGCCCTGCTGCCGGTCCTGCTGCCGGTCCTGCTGGGCTCTGTCGCCTGTCGCAACGAGTGCCAGGAGCTCTGCCTGGATATGGCCGATCTGGCCGATGAATGCGGTCAGGGCTGGAGCGAAGACGCGATCGACACCTGCCTGGAGACCTACGCCTCCTCCAACATCTCGAAGACCGAGCGCGAGATCTGTGAGGAGCAGCGGCCGTATCTGCAGGACGAGTGGAACTGCGACTGGCTGGCGGAGTACTTTGACTAGCCCATCGGTTTGAACCGCGCTGCGATATCCTCAGCGCCCCTTTCCCCTCCGAGCCCACCGAGCCAGACGTGATGCAGGCTGCCCCTGAAGCCGCAGCGCCGGGAGGGACGGGCACGCGGGTGTTCCAGCCGGTGAAGTTCGGCCGGTACTACCTGATCGACAAGATCGCCGTAGGCGGGATGGCCGAGGTCTACAAGGCCAAGTCGTACTCCGAGGCGGGCTTCGAGAAGCTCCTCGTCATCAAGCGCATCCTGCCGCACCTGTCGGACAACGAAGAGTTCGTCGATATGTTCATCGACGAAGCCAAGATCACCGTGGCGCTGCAGCAGGCCAACATCGTCGAGACCTATGACTTCGGCAAGCAGGACGACTGCTACTTCATCGCGATGGAGTGTGTGGAGGGCAAGGACGTAAAGGGCGTTCTGCGCAAGCTGGCCGGTCGCCGCCAGTACCTGCCGCCGGTCTACGCCGCCTACATCTCCCACGAGGTCTGTCGCGGGCTGGACTTCGCGCATCGCCACACCGACCGCCAGGGCGAGCACCTGGGCATCGTCCATCGCGACGTCAGCCCCTCCAACGTGCTGCTGTCCTACCGGGGCGAGGTCAAGATCGCCGACTTCGGCATCGCCAAGGCGCAGATCAGCCTCTACAACACCAAGGACGGCGTGCTCAAGGGCAAGTTCGAGTACATGAGCCCGGAGCAGGCCACCGGCGAGCCGATCACGCACCAGAGCGACATCTTCTCGGCGGGCATCGTCCTCCACGAGATGCTGACCGGCCGTCGGCTGTTCAAGACCGACTCCGAGCTGGCGACCCTTGAGAAGATCAAGGCGGTGGACATCTCCTCGCCCCGCGAGGTCAACCCCGGGGTCCCGCCTGAACTCGACGCCATCGTGATGCAGGCGCTCTCCCGCGACCCGGCGGATCGCTTCGCGGACGCCCGGCAGATGCAGAACGCGCTGCAGGACTACCTCTCGCCCCTCACCTCGGATGTCATCGAGGAGCGCTTCTCGCTGTTCATGGGTGAGCTGTTCGCGGCGGAGATCGCCGACGAGGAGCGGCGGTTCCAGGAGGGGAGCCGGATCGCAGAGGAGCTGCGGCAGACAAGGCCGGACGATCTCCTCCTGGCTCCGGAGTGGGAGCCAGGCGGCGCCACGGGCACCCGCACCCTCCAGACGGCAGGAAGCAAGCTGCCGTTCGCTGCCGCGGGCCTGGCGATCCTGCTGGCTCTGGGCGTCGGCGGCGTGGCGGCCGCCGCCCTCGTGCTGTTGCTGCGCGACGATCCTCCGGTCGCGCCCGCCACCGCCGTGGTGCAGATCCGCGCGGTGCAGGAGGTCCCCCTGACGGTCTCGCTCGACGGCGTGCCGGTGGGGCCGCCAGCGGCGCAGGTCACCGCCGATGACCTCACCCCCGGCCAGTCGTATGCGCTGCGGGTGGAGGCGGAGGGGTTCGTGCCCCACGAAGAGACGATCACCCTGTCGCCCGGGGAGCGGCTTCGCACGGTGGTCGATCTGGAGGCGATCGCGGCCCCCGAGCCCGAGCCGCCTGAGGTGCCGGTGGCCACGACCGATCCGAAGCCCGCTGCGGTGGCGTCGCCGATCGTGAAATTCACGTCGAAACCCTCCGGGGCTACGGTGCTGGTGGGCGGACGCCCGATCGGTCGCACACCGCTGACCTGGAAGGGCGGAACGCCGGGCAAGGTCGAGGCCGAGTACCAGCTCGACGGCTACGTCAGCGCGCGCGTCACCGTCACCGTGCCCGAGAAAGGAGAGACCGCACACCAGCGGAAGAGTCTCCGACCGATCAAGGTCGCGCCCGGTCGCGTGCGCGTGACCTTCTCTCCTGGCTGGGCCAACGTCTACATCGACGGCAAGCGGGTCGATGAGACCCCGATGGCGCCGCGGGAGATCTCCGCGGGTCGCCACACCATCCGCGTGGTCAATCCAGAGACGGGATTCGAGGACAGCCGGACCGTGGTGATCGCGTCGGGCAAGCTGGAGAGCGTGGTCTTCAAGGCGCGGTAGGGGTCTTCAGGTGGTGCGGCGCGCGATCATCTCGCGGAGCTGATCCGGTCCCAGGCGCCAGGCCTCCACACAGAAGTGACAGGTGACCTCCGCGCCCCCGTCTTCGTCCAACATCTGCTGGAGATCGGCCACCGGGAGCTGGGCCAGGACTGCGGTGACCCGCTCCAGGCCGCACCCGCAGCGCCAGCGCAGCGGCTCGCGGGTCGCGCTGAGGATGGGCTCTCCCTGAAAGGCCTCAGACTCGAGGAGCGTCGCCAGCGCTGCCGACTCCAGCGCCGTATCCAGATCGCGGAGCGAGCCGAAGACGGTCTGGAATGACGCCGAGCTCATCGAGGGGAGCTCATCCGTCTCGGGCAGGCGCTCGATGAGCACTCCCCCGGCGAACGGTGACTCCGCGCCCATGTCCGCGGCGATTCTGAAGACGGTATCGACCTGGCTGGACTGGCGGAGGTGGGCGCGCAGCGCGTCCTGGAGAGAGCCCCCCGCCAGCTCCGTCATCCCTCGGTAGACCTCGGCTTGAGGCAGGGACTTGATGGTGAGCATCAGCCCCTGGATGGCCGATCCGCTGGTTCGGCGGAGGCGACTCGGCGTCATTCGTGCCCGCAGGCCGCCGCTGGCGTCGACGTCGGCGATGAAACCAAACCGGGGGCGCTTCGACTGAATCTGCAGCGTGAGGCGCTCCTCTCCCTTGATCCATGACGACAGGAACACCGCGGCCACCAGCGCTTCAGCGGCCAGCGCGCGGGCGCGGGGACCGAGGCTGTGGCGTCGGGCGACCTCGCTCGCGAGCCCCGTGGCGTCTACGGCGATGATTCGCGCCGCGCCCCCGCCGCAGATGCCCCGAAGGATGGCGTCGCTCATGCCGGTGGCGCTGATTCCGGTGACGCTGATTCGAGGGAGCGTGTCCAGTCCTCGGCCTTGAAGCCCACCAGCACCGCGCCGCCGGTGTCGAGGATGGGGCGCTTGATCAGCATGCCGTCGCTGGCAAGGGCGGCGAGCTGATCCGCCTCGGAGGTCTGGGGAAGGCGGTCCTTCCAGCCCCCTCCGCGGTACGAGCGGCCGGAGGTGTTGAAGAATCGCCGCAACGGCAGCCCGGAGCGCTGCCAGAGCGAACGCAGGGTCTCGGCCGAGGGAGGTGTGGTCGCCAGATCCACCAGGGTGACGTCGCGCTCGCCGAGCGACGCGCGCGCGCGACGGCAGGTGCTACAGCGAGGATAGTGGTACAGCGTGATCGTCATGTGCCCTCCCTATCCGATCCCCGTTGGCCTCGGTCCCCTCCCAGACAGGTAGCGGATGACCCACCACGAGCTCATCCCGCTTGGGCACTTCGTGTTGGAGCACCCCATCGCCAGCGGCGCGATGGGCGCGGTCTGGTCTGGCCACCACGCCGTCCACGGCTTCCCCGTGGCGATCAAGCTCCTGTTGGACTCCGCGCAGGAGCGATGGGCCGACGAGCTTTTCCGGAACGAGCTGCGGTCGGTGGCCGGGCTCGATCACCCCGGCATCATCCGGGTCCTCGATCACGGCACCGTCGGGGCGGAGAGCGCAGCCAGCTCGGACGGGCGTCTGCAGGCAGGCTGCCACTACCTCGTGATGGAGCGGGTCGAAGGCGCGACCCTCCAGAGCTGGGTGGGGCAGCGCACCTGGCTTGAGATCAAGTCCGTTCTGCTCCAGCTCCTCGACGCGCTCGCCCACTGCCACGCGCGCGGGGTGATCCATCGAGACATCAAGCCGGGCAACGTCCTCCTGCGTCAGACCGGCCGGGGGGGGCGCAGCGTGCGGGTGCAGACCCTCCTGACCGACTTCGGTCTGGCCCAGGCCTCAGAGGGCCTGTCGACCCAGGATCGCTATGTGGCGGGGACGCCGGCCTACATGGCCCCCGAGCAGCTCCAGGGCGGCTGGCGAGATCAGGGCGCCTGGACCGATCTGTACGCGCTGGGCTGCCTCGCCTGGGCGCTGGTCTCGGGGCTGCCGCCGTTCGGTCGCAAGCGGCCGTTCGAGGACTTCTGCCACGATCACCTCACCCGGGTGCCGCCGCGACTCTGTCCGCAGATGCCGGTACCGGAGCGCCTGGAGGGCTGGCTGCGGCGGCTGCTGCAGAAGCGCCCGACGGCGCGATTCGGCTGGGCCTGCGACGCCGCGTGGGCGCTGCTCACGCTGGGGCCGCCCGTGGTTCCCGTGGATGAGCCGATCGCCACGTACGCCGTCCTGGATGCCCCGGAGCCGTTCCTGGACGGCGGTGACCTGCTGGATGATGGCTTCGATCTGGACTCGGAGAGCACCACGCGCACCCTGCGACCGGTGGCCATCGACCAGACCACCCGCGTTGTCGATCTGGACACCACCAGCCGCATCAACGAGCTGTCCACCCAGCTCATCGAGATGCAGGCCGGGGCGCTGCCGTTGTCGCGGTCGCCGGTGCCCGCCGACTGGCGTCGTCCCGCCGCGCTCCCCCGCGGACTGGGCGCCCGTCACGTGGGCCTCAACCTGTACGGCCTGCGCACCGCCGCGCTGGTGGGCCGAGAGGAGGAGCGCGATCAGCTGTGGGCGACGCTGCGCTGGGTCGTGGAGCAGAAGCACGGTGCGGTGTTGGTCCTCCGGGGATCTGCAGGCTGCGGGAAGAGCCGACTGGCCGAGTGGCTCTGCGAGCGCGCCCAGGCGCTGGGCGGAGCGGTCGGGCTGAAGGCCCAGCACAGCACCGACAGCGGGCCGATGCACGGACTCTCGGCGATGGTCACCTGGCACCTGCGCTGCCAGGGGCTCCCCCGTGAGGCCGTGCGGTTTCGTCTGCGGCGGGTCCTCCCTCCCCTGGGGCTCGCCAGCTCCGCGGATCTCGAATCTCTCACCGAGCTGATCTCTCCGGCGGCCACCCCTGAACAGGCCGGACTGCGCTTCGGCGATCCCGTGGAGCGCTTCGCTCTCATTCTACGCCTGCTGGACGCGCTGACCGGCGGAGACGAGCCAGGACACCCCTCCCGACCCGCGGTGGTCTGGCTCGACGACGTGCAGTGGAGCGCCTCGGCCCTGCCGTTCTGCCTGGAGATGCTGGCCCACCAGCACGCCCACCCGCATCCCATCCTCATCATCGCGACGGTACAGGAGCATGCGCTGGCCGAACGCTTCGTGCAGGCCCGGGCGCTGGGCGAGCTGCTCCGTCAGCCGCACAGTCGGGTGATCGACGTCGGGCCGATGCCGCCCGCGGAGCATCGCTCGCTGATTCGCCAGCTCCTCGGTATCGACAGCGAGCTGGTCGAGACCCTCGCGCGCCGGACTGCGGGCAACCCGCTGTTCGCCGTCCAGCTCATCGGCGACTGGGTCACGCGGGGGATCCTCGAGCCGGGCCCCGCGGGGTTCTCGCTCAAGAAGGGTGCCGACGTCGCGCTCCCGGCCGATCTGCACCAGCTCTGGATCTCGCGCACGGAGAAGCTCCTTGAGCTCCACGACGAACACGAGGCGCAGGCGCTGGAGCTGGCGGCGGCGCTGGGCAACGAGGTCTCCGCGGAGGAGTGGCGGCAGGTCTGTATGCGACAGGGCGCCAACCCCTCCTCGGATCTCCAGGCCCACCTGCTGTGGCAGCGGCTCACCCGGAGCCAGGACGTCCACGGCTGGGCCTTCGCGCACCCCATGCTCCGCGAGACCCTCGCGCTCCGCGCGCGCGCCGCCGGTCGCGAACCGGAGCAGCATCTGGCCTGCGCACGCATGCTGGCGGTGGCCCCCGATCGGCGAGGCCGCGCCGATCGCATCGCCCACCACTACACGGTCGCCGGGCAGCTCTCGCTGGCCCTCAAGTGGACGCTGCGGGCGATCCGGGAGCGCCTCGATCGGCGCGAGCACACCGCGGTCGAGCCCCTCCTGCGGAGCCTGGTCGAGCTGCTCACCGCCCTGGGGCTCCCCGAGGAGCACCCGAGCTGGGGGCAGCACGGCCTCCTGCAGGCCGAGAATTTCGGGCGCCAGGAGCGCTACGCGGACTGCGCGCGGGCCGCTCAGCAAGCGCTGGAGCGCGCCCGACGGCATCGGTGGCGTCGCGTCGAGGGGTGGGCGCGGTACTGGTGGGGCTACAGCCTGTGGCGGCTCGGACAGGTGCCGCGGGCGTGGCGTCAGCTTCACCTCGCCGCGGAGCAGCGAGACCTCAAGCTGGGGGGACACTGCCTGCGAGAGATGGCCCAGATTCGATTGGTGCGGGGTGATCTGGATCGCGCCGCGCTCTGCATGGAGCAGGCGCGGGAGGTGTTCCGACGCCGCGGCGACGACGGGGAGATCGCGAGCTGTCTGTGGCTGCTGGGGTGCGCGTCGAAGCAGCGGGGGCACCTCGACGTGGCGATGGCCCGCTTCAGCGAAGCGCTGGAGATCCACCGGCGCCTCGGCGACCGCCGGGGGGTGGCGATCTGCACCAACGAGCTGGGCGAGGTCGCGCGCCTGCGAGGGGCGTTCGATGAGGCCGCCGGGCACTACGCGGAGTCGATGGCGCGGATGCAGGAGCTGGGCCTCGGCGACGGCGCCATCCCCGAGCTGAACCTCGCGCTGGTGCGCCTGGAGGAGGGCGATCACCTCCAGGCGTCGGAGCACACCGAGCGCGCGCTGATCTCCTTCGAGGCGAGGGAGCGCGCCCGCGAGGTGGGCATGGCCTACACGGTCCTGCTGGCCTGCGCCGGCGCCGAGCAGGACTGGTCTCGCTGGACGGCCTGCCTGGCAGAGGTCCGCCGGCGGCTGGCCGAGACCAGCTTCGTCTGCGTAGATCTCGCGCTGGTCACCCGCTGGGCCGGTGACTTCGCGGTGCAGGCCGACGCCCACCCGCAGGCGCGGGAGGCGTACGGCCTCTCGATCGATCTGTGGCGCGCGTTGGGCCGCGACGAAGACGCCGCGGCCCTGGAGGCGCGCCTGGCTGAGCTGGGATCGGGGTGAACCTCGATCTTCAGTCCGCCGGACGCAGATCTCGCGGGACGAAGCGCGACCACTCCTTGGGGATGGGGGTGCGGGCCAGCGCGATCCGAATGGCCTCGCCGTACCGCGGCCGCCCCGCCCGACGACGGAGCGTCATCCCCGCCTGCTCTGGCGTGCGCGCGCCCTTCCGAGCGTTGCACGGCCAGCAGGCGGTGGTGACGTTCTGCCAGGACGTGACGGGGACGGACTTCCCGCCGCGGATGCAGACACGACCACCGCGCGCGTGGGCGCGCGGGACGATGTGGTCGATCGTCATCGCCGCGGGGCGAGCGCGCCCTCCATGCGCAGTGTGGGAATGCGAGGAGTGAGCCCCGCAGTACCCGCAGCGGTAACCATCGCGGGCCATGACGTTGGCGCGCGTGAAGCGGATGCGCGGCTGGAACCGCGTGTAGACCTTCAGCGCCAGGACCGACGGCCACGGCAGCGAGGCGCTGGCGGACCGGACCTCGCGGCCAGGGGTGTCCTGAACGAGCGTCACTCGCTTCTCGAGGAGCAGGCAGACAGCGCGCTGCCAGGCGATGACTCGCAGCGGTCTGTAGTCGGTGTTGAGGAGCAGTACGGGGGGTTGCATGTCTCCCCCAGGTGGGTGGGTGATTCAGGCGTTGACTCTGGCAACCTAGGACCGGACGCCGCTCCGTCAACATGACCGGTCCGGGTCGGCATGGACAGGTCGACATAGACAGTCTGGCTGGCTTCCATGGGAACTGCCAGATCGCAGTCTCTCAGGTCAGAGCGAGAACGACAGCGCGTCGCCGTGGTGCTCTCCCGGCCCACACAGCAGCTCGAGCAGGGCGATCACGGGCGCCTCTCCGCCGGTCGGGTAGGCAGAGCGGTGGAGCACCACGGTGGTGAAGCCCGCGTCTCGGAGCTCACGCCTGCCGATCTCCAGCGGGATGATGGGCAGGCGCGGCGGCAGCGTGTGGGTCGGCGAACGCTCCAGCGTGATCAGGGCGCGACCCAGGGGGTTCTCCCACAGCGTCGCGGGGGTCGGGTCGTTCAGCGCGTAGGGGATCGGCCGGCCGTGGTGGATCTGCCAGGCGGTGTAGCGGCTGCGGGCGAGCGTCGGGAAGGAGAGTGGCAGGTCGATGACGGCGCCCTCTGCGGGCACTGTGTGAACCTCCGGTACCTCCAGGCGCGCGACCGGCAGGGGCAGCGGGAGCGGCTGGCGCACCACCAGATCCAGCGCCATCGCACCCACGAGGCCCACCGCCCAGCTCGGGTGGGACCAGCGCAGGCCGAGACCGACCAGCATGCCCAGGCAGAGCGTCATCGGAACCACGAGCCGGTACGCATGCGACACCCGCGACAGCGCGGGGACGAGATCGAAGACCGCCGCGAACGGCAGGGGTACCAGCGATGTTCCCAGTCGGAGGTACTCCCCGCCGACGTACAGGAACGGACCCAGGCTCAGGACCAGGCAGGCCAGGGCCGCCGCCGCCCAGCCCGGACCCCGCCGCCAGGCCGCCAGCGCCGGTAGCCAGACCGCCGCGCTCACGTAGACCACCGTGATCAGGGCCTCGTCAAACAGCAGCTGGAGGTCGGGGGAGCGGATCGGGAGTCCGAGCGCCCACAGGTCGGTCATGTTGTGGCCGACCAGGGTTCGCCACACGAACGAAGGGTCGCGGCCGACCAGGGCGTCTGCGCTGTCGAGGGTCGCCGCGAAGGTGAGCGCCGCCGGCACGATCAGCGCCCCGCCGACGAGCGCGGCGATCCCCAGGGCGGGCAGCGCGGCGCGCAGGCGCGCGGGTGTGTGGAGCCCTGCCGTAGCGATGAGGATGGTGATCGCCGCGCCCGCGAACAGCGCGGTGTACCAGCTGGCGAGCGCGGCGCAGGCCAGCGCGAGGCCCAGGGCGACTCCCCGGCGCGGGAGCGGGTGGTCGAGCGCGCGGAGCGCCGCGAGCATCGCGAGCGGCAGCCACCCCGTGGCGACCGTCTCGGAGATACCGTTGTGGACCTGCGCCAGGACGTGGGGGCAGAGCTGGAAGATGAAGCCGGCGGCCAGCGGTCCTGCCGCCCCGCCACAGACCCGCCGCGCCAGCGCGAAGGCCGCCACCCCGGACAGGAGCAGGTTGGCCCAGATCGCCAGGTTGTAGGCTGCGACCGGTCCCAGGATCCAGCTCACGGGCAGCGTCGCCAGCGCGCCGAGCAGATCGACGAACCACAGCGCGCCGCCGTCGGGCCAGGCCAGCGCGGTGACATGGAACGGTGAGCGCCCCTCGGCGAGCGCCGTCGCTATGTGGTGGTACCCCCACACATGGTTCCAGGTGTCCGCGTCGGGGTGTCCCAGCGCGGAGCTACGCAGATCGGCGAGCGCCGGCCAGCACAGTCCCGTCGCCACGAGCCCGTAGAGCGCAGCTGCGCGACGGATCACGCGTCCCAGGTGGTGAACGCCGGGTGCGGCGGGGCCGTGACGGGGGCGAGCACGACGAGGGTGGCCCCAGCAGAGAGTCCGTGGGCCAGCGTGCCCGCAGGATCTCCCGCGATGTCGCCGGGGTCGATCAGGGTCTCTTCGCCGACGATGAGGACCGCCACCGGCGCGCCAGGGATGCGGGACAGCCGTCGGGCCGCTCGCTCGACGTCCAGGCGGTCTGTGCTTCGGGAGCGGTAGACCGGGTGCCCCGCCGCGGTGGGGAGCGCCACGGCGTCGTCGGTGACCGCCACCACCCGGTGCCGCGCCGCCAGGCCGGAGAGGAGCGCGGGCAGCAGCGCCGCTGGTTCGGGGGTGCGCACGAGAAGAGGGTGTCGTCCCAGGACCGGCCCACCCTCGAACACGGGCGGCGCGGGCTGGCGCGAGAGGCCGGCGGGTTGAGCGGAGGAGCGGCGGCCTAGCATCAACCCCAGACCGAGCGCGAGCGCGGCGGTGCTCGCCAGCGCTCCCCAGCGGTGCTCGTCGGGACTGGCGGGGAGCAGCTCAGGCTCCTCGGCGGCGTGGGGAGTGGGTGTCGGCACGTCGCTCTCGGGCGAGAGGCGGAGCGAGAACGGCTCGGTGTTGCTGCCGCCCTGGAGATCGAGCTGGAGAAAGCAAAGAGGGTCGCCTCGGGGCCACGAGAAGGTGCCGAGGGGACGCGACTCGGGCCCTCCCCGCAGGGCGACTTCGACCACGCTCGGGGTGGCGGGATCATCGCTGCCTGGAAGCAGACCGCTGCACCCGTGCTCGCCGTCGTTGGCGCGTCGATCGGGAAACCCCCCGTCGTCGCGGCAGGTGAGCTGGCCGGTCGCGCTCGCTCCTGCTTCGGTGCGGACACGAAGCCCCAGGACCGGGGCCTGATCGGAGGACGCTCCTCGGAGCCGCGCCAGGAGCACCGCGCGCGATCGGGACGGCAGCAGTTGCTCATCGGGCAGTGGTTCATCGGGCAGTGGTTCATCGGGCAGTGGTTCATCGGGCAGCGGTGCGTGGGTTGCCTCCAGCGCGACTCGCCCGTCCTGCCAGGTCACGGTGAGCGCGTCGGCTGGGGAGAAGCGGCCGGCGGGAGAGAAGCGGCCGTCGAGGAGCAAGCCGAGCGTCGAGGGGTCGGATGCATCCATCGGCGGGCAGGTCCAGACGCCATCAGGTCGCTCGTCTGGAGCGTTCCCCGCGTCATCGCAGGCGATCGATTGCACGCCTGAGGACGACTCGTACAGCAACGTCACGGCGCTCCCAGGTGGGGGGCCGATCACGCGTGGGTGGGTCGTCGCGGCCAGTGCGAGCGAGCTCAGCAGGGTTGGGAGAGACATGGGCGATCATGATACCTTCGGCGTTCCTGGAGATCGGAGTCGCTGTGCGCGGTGAGGGAGGCGTGGCGTGGGCGATCCTGTGGGCGAGCGCTTGCACCACGGAGCCTGCGCCGCTAGCGGAGCCTCCTGCCAGGCCTGATCTCACGCTCATCCTGGTCTCGGGCCTCAGGGGCGATCCCGTCGTGCAGGAGGTGCTCTGGCGAAACGTCAGCGGCGCGCGGGGCGGGCGCCGGCCGGCTGCGCGGTTCAGCACAGCCCACGCGCAGAGCACCGTGCCGTTCGTCAGCCTCGGCTCAGTGCTCACCGGACGCTACCCGTCGGCGATCCCGCTGTGTGGTCTGCTTGAGCGTCAGCCCGCCGACGCGATGACCCGCCCATGGTGTGCGGATCTGCCCGACGATCTCCCCTCTCTGCCCGACGTCCTTGGAGCGTACGGCTACCGGACGGCGTTGCTCTCGGCGAACGTCGGAGGAGCGGGCTTTCTCGGCGAGGATTTTGATACGTTCGTCGATCTGACGTGGTCCTGGGAGGACGCGAACACACCCTGGGGACACATCGCCAGCGAAGCGACCGAGTGGTGGCAGGGCGATGACTCGCGACCCCGCCTGCTCACGCTGGTGGTCTCGCATCCCCTCGTCGCCCTGCGCCCAGACCTGAAGGCGCGGATGGGCATCAGCGGTGAGCGGGGCGCTGCTCCACACCTGATGCGCCGCGCGAACCTCCTGCCGCCGTACCTGGCCGCTGTATCGGAGGTCGGCTTCGAGCTGGGCGCGCTGCTGGATGAGCTGGACGGCCCGCGACCTCGATGGGACGTGGTCGGGTCACTCCACGGTCAGAACCTGGGGGAGTCCAGCGGCACCCAGCCCTTTCCGCGCAGCCCGATCTTCTCGGATCTTCTTCTGGCGCGGACCCTCCAGGTGCCACTGGCGATCTACGGTCCCGCCCCTCCCCGGGATGTGGACGATGTCGTCGAGCTGATCGATGTGCTCCCGACGATGACGGCGCTGGCGGGGGCCGTCCGCCCGGCGGGCCTGGAGGGGGCCGATCTTCTGGACTCCGGGTACCCGGGTGATCCCGACGCGAGGGCCTATGCAGAGCTGGGTGACATGCTGGCGCTGCGGCGCGGGCGCTACCTGCTCACGCTGCGGGCCCTGGAGCACCACCTCTCGGCGGTGGGACCAAAGCTCACCCGGATCCTGAAGAGCTGGCCGGCCCAGCGCAATCGCTACCGCCTCCATGACGTCCAGGCCGATCCCATGCAGCGCAGCGATCTCATGCGCACGATGCCGAACCGCGCGGTGGCGATGATCCGTGAGATGACCGCCATCCGGGAGCGGAGCGCGCGGGGCCGCTTGACCCCAGAGCAGGTGGCTGCTCTGGAGAGGCTTCGCCTCACGGCGGCCGAGGGCTACTGGTAGAGCGCCAGAGCCCTCAGCGGTACGGCGACTACTCGTCCTTGAAGGCGTCGCGGGACTTGTCGGGCGCTGGTGAGAATTCTTCGACGCGGCGCAGCGGCGTCTCTGCGCGGAGGCGAAGCACCTCCTCGATCGCGCGATCGAGCTGGGGATCTGCGCCACGCATCAGATCCTGGGGGAGGTTCTCCACCACGATGTCGGGATCGACGCCGTGGTTCTCGATGCCCCACCCGTCTTCGCGATCGAGCCAGTAGAACGCAAACTCCGGCTGCGTGAGGACCCCACCGTCGACGAGGCGCTTGTTCGCGCGGATCCCCACCACGCCGCCCCAGGAGCGCGTGCCGATGACGGGAGCCAACCCCTCGGCCTGCACCGCCGCCGGGAAGATGTCGCCGTCGGAGCCGGCATGCTCGTTGGTGAGCACCACGAAGGGGCCGGACAGCGCTCGGGCGGGGTAGGTCCAGGTTCCGCCACCCTTGGAGCGGTCGACCGACGTGATGCGTCGGCGCAGACGCTCCAGGACGAGCTGAGAGACGAAGCCGCCGCCGTTGAACCGCGCGTCTACCACCATGCCCTCGGCGCCGAGCTGGGGGGTGAACCAGGTCTCGAAGGTGATGAGGCCGCGTGCGCCCATGTCGGGGATGTGGACATAGGCGATCTTCCCGTCGGTCTTCTCGGCGACGTACTCGCGCTTGCCGCGCACCCAGTCGGCGTAGCGCACCTTCAGCTCGTTGCCGATCGGAGTGACGACCACCTGGCGAGCGCCCGAAAGGGACGGGCGATCGTTCACGGTGAGCATCACCGGCCCGTCTGTCATGCCCTCAAAGGCGGCGTAGAAGTTGGTCTTGGGATCGAGCGGGCGGTTGTTCACCGCCAGGATGTAGTCTCCCTCCGACACATCCACGCCGGGTACGCGCAGCGGCGAGACCACCTCATCGGCGGGGTCCCCCTGGTAGATGCGGGTCACCTCGAAGCCGCGCTTCGCAGGGGTGACGTCTGCGCCGAGCAGGCCCACCGAGACCCGGTCGCCGTGCAGTCCGTGATAGTCGCCGCCCCAGACATATGTGTGCGAGGTGGCCAGCTCGCCGATCAGCTCTCCCATGAGGTCGCGCAGATCGTCTCGCGTGGACAGTCGTGGGAGGAGCTTCGCGTAGCGCTCGCCGATGGCCTCCCAGTCCAGGCCGGTCATCTCCTGGTCCCAGTGGAAGTCGCGCATGTGGCGCCAGCCCTCCCAGAAGATCTGCCGCCACTCATCACGAGTGTCGAGCGACAGGGAGACCCCGGAGACGTCCACCGCTCCTTCGGACAGCGCCTCGCCGTTCGCGGGGCCGCCGGTGCCGATCACCGCCAGCGAGCCTCCTCCACGAAGGACGAGCAGTTTCTCTCCCTCGGCCGCGAGCTCGTAGCCGCCGACCCCGGGGGCGAATTCCTCCGCCTCCATCTCCTCCAGCTCCACTGACATCAGCGTGTTCTCCGGCTCTCCCTCGCTGAGCCAGCTCCCCCACTCGGCCATGCCCTTCGTCGGCAGCGACAGGTAGAACAGGCGATCGGCGGTGGCAGAGAGCTGCACGTAGGTGCCGGCCCCCACCGGGAGCTTGACCGCGCGCTCGTCGATGCCCTCAAAGGCGATCTCGATGGCGAGCTCGGTCTCCTCTTCGTCCTCCTTGTCCTTCTTCTTGTCCTTCTTCTTCTTGTTGCCCTTTCCGCTGTCTTCGTCGGCGGGGGGGAGTCCTGCGTCGTCGAGCACCGGATTCTCTACGTCCGGCCGCAGGGGCACCACGTAGAGCTGACTGGAGCGATCGGTGATGTACTCGAAGTCCCGGTTGCCCAGCAGCGGATTGATGTAGCGCTCGCCGATGAAGTACAGGTACTCGCCGTCGGGATCCCAGGCCGGTGAGTGGTCGTCCGTCATCGCGCCAGTCACCTGGTGGTTCTCCCCGGTCTCGGTGTCGTGGAGCCAGATCGAGCGGAAGTCCTGGCTGTTGAGCTTGACATAGGCCAGCCAGCGCCCGTCGGGGCTCCACGCGTACTGCGTGATCTCGAACTGCTCCGCGCGATCGATCCGCTTCGGCTTGCCCTTTCCGTCTGCGCGGGCGACCCACAGACCGTAGTCGTCGTCTCCCCACGCCACGCGCGCGCCGTCTGGCGAGGCGAGAGGTGGAAGATGCCAGCCCCGCTCGCCGGCCTCCTTGATGGTGCGTGCTTCGCCGCGCCCCCAGGCATCTACGCTGACGATCCCCTCCTCTCCGCTGGCGTCGGTGACCATGAGGACACGGGCTCCGTCGTGATCGAAGTTGGCCCAGCTCTCGCGGGCGGCGCTGCCGGCCGTCAGGGGCAGGGTGACGCCTGGTTCCACTGGCACCGAGAAGACCTCTCCGCGCGTGACATAGAGCACACGATCGCCGCTCGGAGAGATGCTGGCCCAGCTCAGGTAGTCACCTGGATCGGGGTGGCGGTCGCGGGTCAGCGGACGATCGCTGGGCAGGTCGATGTCGATCTTCGCGTGGCTGCCCGTGGCGGGATCGAACAGGTGGATGTCTCCACCCAACATGAACACGATGCGGCCGTCGGGGGAGATCTCCGGCCAGCGAGCGTCCATATCGCCGAGGTCGGTGTGGGCCTCGCGGTCGGAGCCGTCCGGCGCGACCGACCACAGGTTGACGGTCCCCCCCTGGTCCGAGAGGAACCAGACGCGGCCGTCGTGCCACATCGGGAACGCATCGGTCCCGTCGAAGTCGGTGATTCGCTTGAAGTCCTTCTTCTTCGGATCGCCGACCCACAGATCCTGCGCGGTGCCGCCGCGGTAGCGCTTCCAGGTGCGATGCTCACGCACGAGGCGGTTGAACGCCCACGCGCCGCTCTTCGGATCGATCGCCAGGCGTCCGGCCCAGCCCATGCCCACCGGCGTGATCGCCTCGTCCTTGAGCGAGACGGTGTACAGCTCCGTGCGTCGATGCGGCTGGTGACGGTTGCTCCGGAAGATGACGTCGCCGCCCGGCGTCCAGCCCACCACCTCGTCGGTGGCCGGGTGCCAGGTCAGCCGACGGGGCTCTCCGCCGCTGGCAGACATGACGAAGACATCGCGATTGCCATCGTACTCGCCGGTGAATGCGAGGGTCTCGCCGTCCGGAGAGAAGTGCGCGTGGCGCTCCGTTCCCTCGCTCCGTGTCAGCCGCCGGGCCGTCCCCCCACTGGCGGCGGACGTCCAGAGGTCGCCCTCGGCGGTGAAGACGACTTGATCGCCGTGAAGGTCGGGGTAGCGCAGGTACCCCTCCCCGGCGGCGGGAAGAGACCAGGAGAGGGCCAGGATCAGGAGCGGGGAGCGCATGGCATCCCTCCATGAGAAGGCTCGTCTCTCCAAGCGTTTGACGAGCGGGGGACGCCGCGCCTATCCGCTCTGCGCGTCCTCCGCATCGTCCCGGCGTGGTCGGCGGGAGCGCCTGCTCTCAGGTCTGCTCACAGGCACCGCTCGCGGACCACCTGCTCGACGACGTCGACGGCGCGCAGCAGCCCGCGGGTCTCTACATACTCGTCGGCGCGATGGGCCACGTCGATCGATCCCGGACCGAAGATGAGGGAGCGGATCCCCAGCTCCTGGAGGTTGCCGCCGTCCGTGGCGAACGCCGCGGCCTGCTGATCGCTGGGACACGCGTGGGGACGCAGGGTGTTCGCCAGCGGCTGCCCTGATGGAGTGTGCAGCGCTGGCGTCACGCGATCGACGCGCAGCGTCGCGGCGGTGCCCGCTGGTAGGTTCAGCTCGCCGAGACGGGCGCGGATCTGCTGGGAGACGTCCAGCGGGTCGTCGCCGGGGAGCGGGCGGTAGCCCACCTGCAGGGCGCATCGATCGGCGACGATGTTGATGGCCTGTCCCCCCTGGAGAACCCCGGGGTTCATGGTCACCCACGGTCGCTCCAGGTGCTCCTCCAGGCGTCGCTCGCGCTGGAGATCGACGGCCAGCCGCTCGAGCATCCCCAGGACCCGTCCCATCGCGGAGATCGCCGAGGCGCCCAGATCGGGCTTGGAGGAGTGCGCGGCCCGACCGGTGGTCTCGATGGTCACACCCACGTGACCCGGGTGCATCCGGAGGATCCGGAAGTCGGTGGGTTCGCCGATCAGGGCCTCGGCCGGCAGCGGGCGGTCCGCCAGGAGCGGGATGAGGTTGCGGGAGCCCAGGCAGCCGACCTCCTCGTCGTGGGTCCAGATCAGGGCCAGCGGTCGGCGAACCGGGTGTCCGCGGAGACGGCGGAGGGCGGTCATCGTCGCGGCGATGAACCCCTTCATGTCCGCCGTTCCGCGGCCGTGCAGGCGCCCTTCGCGCTCGGTGAGCTGGAAGGGATCGCTGCTCCAGGGCTGCCCCTCGGTGGGGACCACGTCCATGTGGCCCGAGATGATCAGCCCATCTTCGGCGTCATCCGGGCCGGCGCGGCAGACGACGTTGGCCTTCCCCGCCTCTTCTGCGGCCATCATCTCCACGCGAAAGCCGAGATCGCGGGCGCCGTCTGCGAGGTGGGCCGCCAGGGCCGTCAGCGGCCGATTCGAGACGGTCGGCCAGGCGATCATCTGTGCGAGATCGTCGATCACCGTGGGGGGCATTTCGGGGCTCGGTGGGGGGTGGTCATCATCTCATGGAGCGCCTGGCGAAGCACGTCCGGCCGCGCGCTCGGATCGGAGATGCCAGCGGACAGCGCTTGACGCCAGCGACGGGCGCCGCGCCGACCGTTGAACAGCGGAAGAAGATGGCGGGCGATGGAGGCCAACCTGTGCCCGGGATGGGCACACCAGCGCTCGGCCTGGTCGATCATCGCGCGGACGACAGACTCCGGCGTGCAGGGCGTCGTGGGTGCGCCGAAGAACCGCGTATCGGCTTCGGCGAACAGCATCGGGTCGTCGACAGCGCCGCGCCCGATCATCACGGCGTCTACATGTCGGAGGTGCTCAGCGGCGGTGTTCAGATCGCGGATCCCGCCGTTCGTCTCGATCATCAGGTGCGGGCGCTCGCGTTTCAGGCGCCAGACCTCCGCGTGGCGCAGCGGCGGAACGTTCCGGTTCTGCTTCGGGCTCAGCCCGGAGAGCCACGCCTTTCGCGCATGCACCGTGAAGCGATCGACTCCCGCCTCGGCGACGGTGTCCACGAAGCGCAGCATGTCTTCATAGCGATCGACTGCATCCACGCCGATGCGGTGCTTGACCGTGACCGGAATGTCCACGGCCGAGCGCATGGCCGAGATGCAACGGGCCACCTGGGGCGGATCGAGCATCAGGCAGGCGCCGAAGCCGCCGCGTCCGACACGCGGACTGGGACAGCCGACGTTGAGATTGATCTCGTCGTAGCCGAGCGCCTGACCCATCTGCGCGCATGTGGCCAGCGCCGTGGGATCGTCGCCGCCGAGCTGCAGCGCCAGCGGCCGCTCGATCCTCGAGAAGCCCAGGATCTGCTTCGGGTCGCCGTGGAGCAGCGCGCCGGTGGTGACCATCTCGGTGTACAGCAGCGTGTGGGCCGTGATCTGACGCATCATCACCCGGAAGTGACGGTCGGTCCGCTGCATCATCGGGGCGACGCTCAGTGGCCGGATCTCGCCCCGGTGGGCCATCACGAACCTTCGAGGTCTTGCCGGTCGAGGCGCTCCTGGAGGAGGGAGATCTGGGCCTGGAGCTCGTCGAGCCGCTCTGCAGAGGGCACACCACCGCAGATGATCTCACGCATCTCACGTAGGAGCACCTTCACCTCGTCGTTGTTGTCGAAGGCCATCTCGTCCACGAAGATGGCGTTGGCCAGTGACAGACCGAGGACGCCGCCGGTGAGCACCACGAACATGAAGTAGACCCGGGCGCCCATCCCGATGGTGGCCCCGCCGGCGCGCGCGATCTGATCGGGGATCTCATACCAGCCCTCGATCGTGAAGATCTTGAAGACCGTGTAGAAGGCGATCAGGGGATCGCCGAAGAACTGCGGTGAGAGCTCTCCGAACAGGTAGTGCGAGCACAGCCCGAGGATGAAATTGTAGAGGAAGAGCGCCAGGATGACGCCCACCGATGTGCGCAGGGCTCGCACGATGCCGCGCCCGATGCGCTCGGTGTCGGGGATGAACCGCAGCAACCGGAAGAAGCGCAGGATGCGACCGGCCCGCAGCACGAGCACGAACGCCATGTCGGTCATCGGCATCAGCGGTGACGCCAGCGCCGGCAGGCTGAGCAGCACGATGGTGCCGTCGAAGCGATTCCACCCGTTTTGCCAGAATCCGCGCCAGCCATACAGACGCAGCTTGATCAGCATCTCGAGGAAGAAGACCCAGGTGCAGATGTAGTCCAACGCGAACAGCGGCTGGTAGTAGGCCTGCTCGAGGTTGGGGAACGCGCGGATGAACAACACCAGCGAATTCACGAAGATGATCGCCATGATCAGGCGGTCATCGACCAGACGCACCAGAAGAGGGTGGGTGCGGTTCGGAGAAGGGGGTGGGGTCAGTGCCATCGGATCTCACCGCGTGTTCCGTCGGGCGCGAACCCTGGGCCCCTAACCAATGCACCGGGCACGCACCGACTTCTCCTGAGAAGTGGAACCGGATGTTGCCGGCTGGCTGCGGTGGTCTATAGGGAGTGGGTCCATTCTCCGGAGGCTTTGATGATCCCGCTCCTGCTCTCCACACTGGTGCTCGCCCAGGAACCCGACGCCTCTGCAGAGGCCCCCTCGGCGGAGAGCGCCGCTCCAGTGGAGGAGGTCTCCGAAGAGGCTGCCCCGGCCGAGGATGCTGCTCCAACCGAGGATGCTGTGTCGGACGAGCCCGCGGAGCCGCGATGGGATCTGCCGGACATCGCTGGGCAGATCGGCCCCGACTCCCCGCACTGGGACCTGGAGGTGATGTACCACAACGCCGAATACAAAGGCGGTCTCATCAAGACGAAGGCGCGCATCCTGCAGAATCCCGGCGACCCCGACCTGTACTGGATCGCCGCGCGGTTCCAGTTCGAGATCGGTGAGCAGATCGATCGCACCGACACCAGCATCGACAAGGAGGCGTTCTACAAGCAGATGCTTGACTACACGGACAAGGGCCTCGCGGTCTCTCCTGGGAACCCCCACCTGCTGTACGCGAAGGGCATCGCGCTGGGACGCTACGGCACCACCCGCGGTGTGTTGTCGACGCTCTTCCTGGCCGAGGAGGTCGAGGAGACCTGGCTACAAGTCGCCAACTCCGGATTCACCTACCGCAGCATCGCCGGAGAGGAGTGGCTTCCGTGTGATGTGCACATCTGCCTGTCCATCTTCTACCGGCTGGTCCCTGACTCATGGTTGGTGCAGGCGGTCGCCGGCACCCGCGGCTCGATGGATAAGTCCATGAGCCACATCCTGAAGGCCAACCAGTGCTCGGGTGGAGCGGCCATCGGCACCGTGAAGGAGCTGGGGGTCGTGCAGCTGTGCCAGGGGCAGAAGAACGACGACTCGGCTCTGGTGGCGAAGGGCGAGCAGACCCTCCGCTACCTGCTCACGCTCCCCGCCAATCGACCCTCCGAGCACACCGATCACCGGCATGCCCGGATGCTGCTGGCCAACCCTGACATCGCCTGCGGCTACTCGCGGGACGGCCAGCAGGATCTGGATGAGAGCAAGCTGGAGGGGTAGGCGCGCTCAGGAGGTGACGGTCGTGCCGGCCTGGTTGCCCACCAGCACGGCGCGCTGCACCTGCTCGTAGATGTCGGCCATGCCGCCCGGCGAGTGGGGCAGGAAGATGGTCCGCGAGCCGGACTTCTCCGCCATGCTCTGGAGGGTGTCGAAGTATTGGGTGAGCAGCAGGAGGGCCATCACGGTCTCGGCGCTCATGGACTCCATGTTGTCCTGGACCAGCCCGGCCGACTCCGCGAGACCGTCGGCGATGGCCTTGCGCTGCTTGGCGATACCGATGCCCTGCAGGTGCTTGCTCTCCGCGTCGGCCTCGGCGGCCTTCACCTGGCGGATCTTGTCGGCTTCGGCCTCCATCTCCGCGGCCACCTTGAGGCGCTCGGCGGCGTTGATGCGGTTCATCGAGTCCTTGACCGCCTGGTCCGGGTCGATATCGACCACCAGCGTCTTGAGGATGTTGTAGCCGAAGTCATCCATCTCGTCGGCGAGCTGCGTCTTGACGGCGTCGGCCACCTCGTCCTTGGCCTCGAACACATAGTCGAGTGTCATCATCGGGACCTTGGCGCGGACGGCGTCGAAGACGTAGCTCTCGATCTGCGCGCTGGGGTTCGACAGCTTGTAGAACGCGTCGTGGGCGTTCATCACCATGTACTGCACGGCCACCTTGATGTGGACGAAGACGTTGTCCTTGGTCTTGGTCTCGACGGCGACCTGCATCTCCTGAATGCGCAGGTCCACCCGCGCGACGACGCGATCGAAGAAGGGATTGAACCAGTGCAGGCCGGCTTGGGCGACCTTCTGGTGCTTGCCGAACCGCTGAACGATGGCCACGGTCTGTTGCTGAACAGTGAAGAACACGCTGTCTCCTGGGAGTGGGGGTGGGGAGGAGTCTAACCAGGATTCCCCCGTGATTTCATGTGACCGGTGTTACGCCCGGCCACATGGACATCTCACCGCAGCATCGCCGCTGGCGCGTTCGCGTCTTTACGGCGACCTGGTTCTCGTACGCGGGCTTCTACTTCTGCCGCAAGGCGTTTGGCGTGGTCAAGCCCGAGCTGGAGGCGGCCCTTCAGGTCGATCAGTTCCAGCTCTCGTTCATCTGGACGGCGTATCTGGTCGCCTACATGCTGGGGCAGTTCCTGGCGGGCTGGGTCGGCGCGCGGGTGGCCTGTCGGCGCTTGCTGCTGACGGGGATGGCGGTCTCGCTGGTCTGCAATCTCGTCTTCGGGGCGAGCACGCTGGCGGGGCCGGACGGCTACTGGCCGCTGATGATCTTCATGGTGATCAACGGATTCGCCCAGGCGACGGGGTGGCCGGGAAACATCGGCACCATGGCTCACTGGTTTCGGCGCACCGAGCGCGGCACCGTCATCGGGCTCTGGGGGACCTGCTACCAGCTCGGCAGCGCGTGGGCGAAGTCGTTCGCGGCCTTCATGCTGGGCTGGGCGGGGCTGGCGTGGTCGTTCTGGGGCGCCTCTGTAGTGCTGTTCAGCGTGTGGATACTGTTCTACTTCCTTCACAGGGACCGCCCAGAGGATGTGGGGCTCGATCCCATCGTCATCGAAGAGATCGAGGTGGGGACCGCGACGGTGGATGAAGGAGGCGTCTGGTCGCCGTCGGTGGTGCGCAGCCTCATGGTTATGGGAGCCACCTACTTCAGCTTCAAGTTCGTCCGCTACGCGCTGGATTCGTGGACCACCGTGCTGATGAAGGAACAGTTCGACATGGACGCCACGCTGTCGGGGCACATCGCGACGGCCTTCGATTATGTGGGGTTTCTGGGGGTGCTGTTCGCCGGCTGGGCCACCGATCGGTTCTTTGGGGGACGCCGCGCGACCATCACCCTCGCGATGACCATCGGCATGGTCATGGCGGTGGGCTTCCTGGCGACGTTCGGCACGGCGTCGCCGCTGCTGTTCGCCATCTCCCTGTCGCTGATCGGGTTCACGCTGTTCGGTCCCGACTCGCTGCTGTCCGGTGTGGGCGCGATCGACGTGGGCTCCAAGCAGAAGGCGGTCCTGGCTGCCGGCATCATCAACGGCATGGGGTCGGCCGGGCCGATCCTCCAGGAGCTGCTCATCGGCTACCTGACCACCTACCACAGCATCCAGGCGGTGTTCGCGCTGCTGGGCGGCGTCTCGTTGCTGGGCGTGGTGGGCACCAGCGCGCTGTGGTGGTGGGGCCGAACCGGTCGCAGTCGTTTTTGATTGGTCGCTTCGGGCCTACCCGCCAGCGGCCTGTTCGTTCTCTGCCTGGGGCGAGGTGTCGCGCTGCGCGGCCAGGACCTCATCGGGGAGCACCGCGAGGATGGCCGGGTCGAGGTGCGTGAGCACGAGCGTTCGCGCGCCCCCGTTGATCTCCGAGAGCCGCGAGATGTTGTCGGCGGTCGCGCCCTCGCTGTTGATCCGCGTGGCGACGTGCCGGGCGGTGGCGTTGGTCAGCGAGGCCGACAGCGCGCCGGTGCCAGCTGCCCGGAGGAGCTGCCAGCCCACGTCGTCTCCTGACATCACGTTGTAGTCGCCCAGGACACCCATCACGCCTGTGGAGACGTTCTCGATGTAGGTGAGCGTCTGCGCGGTGATCTGCGGCTGGATCTCGCCGAGCGCCTCGGTGCCACCGGACGCGATGCCGGTAGCCAGGTTCTTGACGGTGCCGATGGCGATCGCGCCGGCGAACGCCTCGGCCGGATCTTCTGAGTCCCACATCCGCTGATCGAACAGCGAGTTCACCACCTCGCCCGGCAGACCCGCGACCGCCTCGGTGAGCGCCGCCCGCATGATGATCGGGTAGTTCTTGAACAGCCCGTCCTCGAGGACCTTCTTGAGGCCCGGGAAGCGGTTGCCCAGCCCGCCGGTGCCGATCGCCACGATCGCGTCGGCCACGATCTTGCCCAGGTCGGTCAGGAAACGCTCGTAGCCGTAGCCGGGGCCGAGCACCGCAGCGGTGATGGCGATGTTCAGCGCGCCCAGGGCCATGCCGGCCAGCAGCCCGCCGACCACCGTGAGGCCGCCGCCGGCCGTGACCGCCGTGATCAACACCGCGCCGACGATCTGGATGACCGTGGTGACCGCGTCGAGGATGGCCTGGCGCTGGTTGTTGTAGATCTGCCCGTAGCGCTGCACGCGGTCGCAGAGCGCCTTGAACTCCAGGAACGTGGCGTTCGTGGCGCTCAACGGCTGGCGGCTGTTGCGTCCGCCGACGTCGCGCATCTCGGTCCAGGAGCCTCGGCCCTCATAGAGCGCATTGAGCTGGCGCATGTGGTCGTCGAGCAGCTCGTCGGACCGCGTAAAGCCGTCCAGCAGGCCGTCGTTGCCGTCGAACTCGTCGCGTCGGACCCGGTATTGCTCGAGCAGCTGCTCCTGAAGCGGAGTCAGGTTCCCTGCCGCCTCGCCGGCCTCCAGGGCGTCCATGCCCCCACCGTAGGCCGCCGGGTCGCGGTAGTGCTCCCAGACCATCATCGCGAGGTCGTACATCTGGTCGACGTCGTTGGCGGTGCCGCCGATCTCCTGGAAGCGGTAGTCCACCTCGAACGCGTCCTGACCCGACAGCTCCGCGCCCCACTCGCCGCGGTGCTCGCCAAGGCCCAGCTCCTCTTCCAGATCGTCGATGCCGTAGTTGTCGCGCATGTAGGTGCGCATGGTGGAGAGCTGATCCTGGCCCTGCTCCCCGGTGGGCATCTGGCTGAAGGCCTTCTTGACGTAGTCCTCGCGCGTGCCGGCGCCGGCGATGCCGTAGGCCAGCCACAGGTGGGAGTCTGCGCGTCCCTCCGAGAGGAGCTGCTGCATGATGTCGTCTTCGCGGCGGTCGGTGCTGGCCGCGCCGTGGTGATCGAAGCTCAGGTCGATCATGTCGGACATGGTGTTCGCGGTCTGCTGCTCGAACTGCGGGCCGCCGCCGCCGTACGGATCGTACTGGCCGTACTGTTGCTCGGACGGCACGGTGACCTGTGTGCCGGCGTAGTTCTCGGCCCAGCGATCCTGCATCTGGGACTGCTCGCTGCGGGCGTCCATCTCGGCGAGGTAGTCGCCTGAGGCGGCGGTGTCGCCGCTGGCCTCGGTGTAGGCGTTCATGTTCGCGTTCTCGAGGATGGAGAACGCAGACTGCTCCTCTCCCTCGGTGGCGTGGTACTGGAAGCCCGAGGCCCGGGCCCCAGCGGTGTCTCCGGCGATCAGGTACTCGGCGCGGTCCAGCTCCTCGTCCGACATCTCGTCGCGGGCGTGGAGCGTGAGCTGGCTCACCCCCTCAGCGCCGGAGATCGTGAGGCGGCGCTCGGAGGCGTAGCTGGAGAACTCCTGCTCCAGCAGACCCATGCGCTCGGAGTACTGGCCCATCACGGTGAACGCGGTGGCTTCGTCGGTGGGGTTGAGGATGCTGCCCTCGTAGGCCTCCATCAGCCGCACGGCGTCGGCGCGCGCATGCGCCTCCTCGCGGCTGCGAGAGACGTCGGTGAGCGCGGTGAACTGGTCCAGCTCCCACTGGTTGGCGCCGCCGATGAGCTGGCCGGTCTCCATCTGCATCTGCATCGACACCCGCTGCTGAATCTGCGGGAACTCGGGGTTGTTGAGCAGCGCCTCGCGCTCTTCCTCGTTTAGCTGGCGCAGCTCGGCGAGGATGCTCTCGGCGTCGGTGTTGCCCCAGTCGGTGGGGGCCTGCATCAGCTCCATGGCGGCGGTGACGCGGTCGCCGTTGAGGGCTGCGATGAGCCCGCGGTACAGCGAGCCGGAGGTGTCGTCGTAGATGTCGTAGCGGAGGTAGCTGGAGTAGCGGCTGCTGTCGTAGTCGCCGGCGTT
This sequence comes from uncultured Enterobacterales bacterium, assembly GCA_964464515.1. Lineage (GTDB taxonomy): Bacteria > Myxococcota_A > UBA796 > UBA796 > UBA2385 > CAYXGP01. Next base: position 11,729 of record CAYXGP010000028.1, on the reverse strand, counting down.
GGATTCGTAGTCGGCCTCGAGGGCCCGACCTTCCACCGCGGAGACACCGAAGATCGCAGCGCGCAGCTTGCTCTCGTCGGTGCCGATGCCGTCGATGGCCTCGAACGCGCGGTCGGAGCGGTTCGAGAGATCTGTGCCCTTGGTGCTCTGCTCGCTGGCGTCGGCGCTCTGCGCGGCGGTGTTCGCGTAGTTCACCAGGCTGTCGAGGTGGCCCTTGGCGGTGTTCATGTACGACTGGACGATGAGGTCGTAGCGGTTGAGCTGGGCCTCGCTCTCCTCGCTGACGGTCGTGCCGGAGTCGGAGAGCGCGGTGGTCGCCTGGTCGGTGACGGCGGAGAGCCCGGAGGCCGTCTGCTGCACGGCCTCGTCCAGGGAGGCTCCGGCGTCGGTCGCTCCGGTGCCCAGCGCGGCGCTGATGGTCTGGCCGGAGTCGCCCATCGCGGCGGCGTGGTCCTGGGCGGCGGTGACGGTCTCGTCAACGCACACCTGGGCGTCGGCGTCGAGCTGACTGGTGGCGCTCTCCTGATCGCTGGCGAGTGCGTCGAGGGCGGCGTCGCGCTGGGAGGTGAGGATCGAGACCTGGGAGTCGCCCCAGGTGCGCAGCTCGCGGCTGTCGATCACGCCGTCCACGGCGTCCATGGCGGTGTGCAGACCCGAGTAGCCCTCGTCGGCGGACTGGTTCAGATCGCTGGCGACGTTCGAAGTGGAGATGGCGAGGGTCTCGCGGGACTCCTGGAGCTGCTCGTCGGTCTGCTGAGTGGCGTCGGACAGGTGGGTGGCCGCCTGGGTCGACTGGTTGGCCAGGTGGGCGCGCTCCTCGGCGGCGGTGTCCGACAGGCTCTGCTGCGCGGTGCGGCGGGCGTGGTACAGCTCGCGCTCGCGGTTCGAGGCCTCCGTGCGCATCTCGGCTTCGTGGGTGCGCATCTGCGGACGGGCGTCCGCGATCGTGGGCGTGAGCAGGCGGCCGCTGAGCACCGTGCCTTCGTCGGCCTGGCGCTCCAGCTCTGCGCCGGCGACCTGCGCGTAGGCCCGCAGACTGCGCGCGTACTCGGTGCGCTTCTCGCTGCCCTTCGCGGCCCCGGCGATGGCCATCGCGGCGCGGCGGGCGCCGGCCCCTCGGGCGCTCCCGCCGGAGCTCTCGGCGGCGGTGACCGCTTCGGTGCCCAGGGTCTCCTGAGCACCTGCCAGCTCCTCGGCGTAGCGCTCGATCTCCTGCTTGGCGCCCTGGATACGGGCCTGCAGGCGCTCCTGCCAGGTGCTCTGGACGGTCTCGGCCTGTGCGACGAATTCGTCGTAGCGGCTCGCGAGCCCACCCGTGGCTTGATCGACGGTGGACTGGAGGGTGCTGGCCGCGGCGTCTCCGGCGGTGTCCAGGCCGGCGGCGGCCTGGTTCGCGGCGGCGTCGATCTGCGCGTCGGTGGCGGTGGCCTGGTCCGTGATCAGGCAGACGGCGTCCTGACCACCGCTGAGCAGCGCTGTCTGGCTCTCGGTGGTGGTGGTGTCGATGGCCGGCAGCGAGACGCCGGTGACCTGCGAGTCGAGATCGACCTGGAGGTCCTGACCCAGCGCATCAAGTTGAGAGAGGATCTCCTGATCGGCCGACAGGTGGTCGGAGAGGCTCATGCCGGTGGCGTCGCAGACGAGCTGATCGATGGCGGGCTCGCTGGGGAGGGTCACGTTCAGCGCGTGGTCCGAGATGGTCGGCCCCAGATCGGGCGCGGGAGCGCCGGCCGGCGCGGCGGGCGTCGGGGGCGCTGCGGGAGCGGCAGCCGCGGCGCCGGCGCCGCCGCCGGGCCCCGCCTGGGCGTCCTGCGCCTCGCCGGAGCCCTCTTCTTCCTGTGCGGGGGCCTCCTCCTGGGCAACTGCGCCACCCTCACCGCCCTCACCGCCTTCACCGCTGCTGGGCTCTCCCTCACCTTCAGGGGCCTGCTGTCCGGGGCCGCCTCCGCCCTCTCCCATCACGGCCTGCGGCGCCTCCTCGGTGGGTGCTCCCTCATCTCCCGGCGCGCCGTCTCCGCGGCCCCGGGCGTTCTCCGGACCGGCCATCTGATCGGCGCCAGCCGCCTCGTCGGGGAGCGGCTCGTCGGTCGGGGCGCCGCCGGGGCGAAGTCGAGCGTGTCCACCGACGCCGAGGCCGTCTTCGCCCTCTCCACCCTGCTCTGGTCCGCCCACTCCCGGGCCGGCCTGCCCTGGTCCACTCAACCCGGGGCCGCCTGCTCCCGGGCCACTCTGCGCGGGTCCACTCTGCGCGGGTCCACTCTGCGCGGGTCCACCCTGCGCGGGGCCCCCCTGCCTCGGCCCGCTCTGCTCCGACATCGCGGCTCCCCACGGGTCGAGCTGGGTCTGGTCCGCCGGGAGAGCGTGGCGACCGCCGCGACCGGCGAGGCGCTCGGAGCCCTGCGCGTTGCCGCGACCGCGGCTGCCGGGGCCGCGTCGACCGCCAGGTGTACGCTCAGAACCGGCCTCGGAAGACTCGTGGGTGCGGTGTTCGCGGCGACGCAACATGAGGCCCTCCGGGGTATGAGATCATATGGCCCGTTCCGGGCCACTTTGCGAGCGTCCGATGGGGCGTTTGGTCCATTGAGGTGTTCGCGATGGAGGGCAAGATGCCAGAGCGCATCTGGGTCGACGGGCAGCGCTGGTTTCGCATCCCTGAAGATCTTGAGCTTCCGACCGGCGATCTCCGGCTGGTCGATCTGATCGCAGGCCGAGAGAGACACGTCGACGCCGCGGCGGTCGCGGCGCTGGAGATCGACGCAGACGCGGGCGCTCGCGCCGTGCTGGAGGCCCTGCCAGAAGACCCGCGGCCGGCCATCGCCGAGACGTTTCGGGGGGTCTTCTCGTTCTTCGGCGGGCTCGCCGGTGGCGGCAAGGCAGCACCGCGCGAGGTGGGCGGGCGGCTGGGCGCGCCCCACACGGCCCCGCCTGAGCTGACGACGCTCACCGCTGGGATGGTCAAGGCGCTGTCGATCGCGTCGCGCGGCAGCCCCGAGGACCGGGCGCGACTGCGGGCGCAGGCCGAGGGCGCGAAGGCAGAGCTGGCGGATCCGACCAGCCCCGCCGGTGAGACGGTGGCGCGGGCGCTGGATGCCCTCCCCGATGCGCTGATCGCAGGAGCGCGACGGGGCTCCTGATCCCGAGCAGAATCCGGCCAGCGGCGATCCAGCCGGCGCTCGCTACCAGCAGCGGCCGACAACAGTCGCTTACAAAATTGGCCTTCATCGTGCGGGGGGTGGTCCGAAACGGGGGGGAAGTCCGCCTGGGGTGCGCCAGGCGTGTGGATGAGGAGATCCCATGAACCGCCTGCTGCTGATCCTCCTGCTCGGATGCGCCGATAGGTCGGACACCTCGATGCCTGGCTGGAACGCGACGCCCACTGTCAACATCGAGTACCCGATCGACGGAGACGGCGACGGGGCGGTGGACGAGCGCCTGGCGTCTGGGCCGATCTCCCTCCAGGGGCTCGTGGCGGACGACGATCACGGCATCGAAGAGCTGGACGTGACGTGGCTGCTGAACGGCGAGGCCCTCACCGACTGCGATCCCACACCGGACAGCAGCGGGATCAGCATCTGCGCCATCGACCTGTCGGCGGGGTCACACGCGATCACCCTGCTGGCGGTCGATCCGCTGGAGGGACAGGGAGAGGATGTGCGCCAGATGGAGGTCGCTGCGGCCAGCGGCCCCTCGCTGTCGTTCATCGATCTGGACGCCTCGCTGTGCAGCGACGACGCCGATCACGACTTCGCGTTCCAGGCGTCGGTCTCGGACGCCTACGACTCCCCCGAAGACCTCACCTACACCGTTCAGGTCGACTTCCAGGCCGTGGAGGCGGGGCTCGCTGTGGACGCTGGCGGTGACATCACGTTCGTGCTCTCCCTCCCCCCGGCCGATGACGCCTACTGGATCACGGTGACGGCCACCAACTCGCGCGGGGCGAGCAGCAGCCTCGACGCCCAGGTCGCGGTGTCATCGGGAGAGGCCTGGTACATCGACGGAGACGGCGACGGGTGGGGAACCGGCGAGTCCGAGTCCACCGCGTGCGAGGCACCCAGCGACGGGTATGTAGACGAAGACGGAGACTGTGACGACGTCAACGCGGCGATCAACCCCGGGGAGCCGGAGAGCTGCAACGAGATCGATGACGACTGCGACGGGCTGATCGATGACGCAGACACGGCGATCGAAGACGCGCCCCAGTGGTACCCCGACGACGACGGCGACGGCTACGGATCGGCCGAAGACGCGACAGCGGCCTGCATCATGCCCTCGGGGTACCTCGAGGACGGCTCCGACTGCGACGACACCGACGCGGGGATCAGCCCCGAGGCCATCGAGGTGTGCGACGAGGTCGATAATGACTGTGACGGGGACATCGACGAGGACGTGACGTCGACGTGGTACACCGACGACGACGAGGACGGCTATGGCGACGAAGACTCTTCGGTGGAGGCCTGCGAGCAGCCGGAGGGGGCGGTCTCCGACGACACCGACTGCGACGACGCGAGCGGATCGGTCTACCCGGGGGCCGACGAGAGCTGCAACGAGATCGATGACGACTGCGACGGAGAGATCGACGAGGCTGACGCGAGCGGCGGGTCCACCTGGTACGCAGACAGCGACGGTGATGGGTTCGGAGACCCCGAGACGAGCCTGGATTCGTGTGAGCAACCCACAGACCATGTCTCCGATGGTGAGGATTGCGATGACACGGACAGCGCGATCAACCCGGACGCCAGCGAGATCTGCGACGACACCGACAACGACTGCGACGGTGATGTCGATGACGATGACGACGGTCTCGACACCTCCACGGCCAGCACGTGGTACGCAGACGATGACGAAGACACCTACGGCGACGATGACGATCAGACGCTGGCGTGCGAGCAGCCGGATGGCACGGTGGAGGACAACACCGACTGCGATGACAGCGACGACGACACCCACCCGGGGGCCACGGAGGTCTGCGACGAAGAGGACAACGACTGCGACGGGGACACCGACGACGAAGACGAAGACGTCGATCTGACCGGTGCGTCCACGTGGTACGCCGACGGCGACGAGGACGGCTTCGGCGACGCAGACGACAGCGTGACCGCCTGCGCGCTGCCGAGCGGCTACGCCGAGGAGGGGACGGACTGCGACGACGTCGACGACGACATCCACCCCGAGGCCATCGAGGAGTGCGACGAGATCGACAACGACTGTGATGGTGCTGTCGATGACGACGACGACAACCTCGACACCTCCACGGCCAGCACATGGTACGCCGACGTGGACGAGGACGGCTTCGGCGATGACGACGAGGACACGCTGGCCTGTGAGGCCCCCAGCGACACGGTGGAGACCTCCGGAGACTGCGACGACGAGGACGCCGCCATCAACCCCGACGCCGAAGACGTCTGTGATGAGATCGACAACGACTGCGACGGAGAGGTGGACGACGGCCAGACGCTGACGTCGTGGTACATCGACTTCGACGACGACGGGTATGGATACGACTCGGAGACGTTCAATCAAGAGGGGTGTGTCCAACCCTCGGGGTACATCGACAACTCTGAAGACTGCAACGACGGCGACGCGGAGATCTCCCCCGCGGCCGATGAGATCTGCGACGAGATCGACAATGACTGCGATGACGCGATCGACGACGAAGACAACAGCGTGACCGATCAGGCGACGTGGTACCTCGACGCGGACAGCGACGGCTATGGCGGCACCATCTCTACGCTCGATGCATGCGTTCAGCCCGCGAGCTACGTCGAAGACACGACGGACTGTGACGATCTGGAGGCGACGGTCTACCCCGACGCCGATGAGATCTGCGACGATCAGGACAACGACTGCGACGGCTACACCGACGACGACGATACGGACGTCACCGACGGGAGCACGTGGTACCTCGACGCCGACGGGGATGGCTTTGGCGGGGACATCTCGACCACCACCGCCTGCGAGCAGCCGTCCAGCTTCACAGACGACATCACCGACTGCGATGACCTCGACGCGGCGGTTCATCCCGACGCCGACGAGATCTGTGATGAGATCGACAACGATTGCGATGATCTGATCGATGACGACGACGACAGTCTCGACACGGACACCACGACCGCCTGGTACGCCGACGCCGATGAGGATGGCTTTGGCGATGCAGATGACGTGACGGAGATCTGTGCTCAGCCCAGCGGGACTGTCGAGGACGACACCGACTGCGATGACACGGACAGCGCCATCAACCCCGACGCCGACGAGGTCTGCGACGACGCGGACAACGACTGCGATGATTTGATCGACGACGATGACGACAGTCTCGACACCTCCACCGCCAGCACGTGGTACGCCGACGGCGACGAGGACGGCTTTGGCGATGCAGACACAACGTCGCTCACCTGCGACCAGCCCAGCGGGCATCTCTCCGACGACACCGACTGCGACGACGCAGACAGCGCCATCAACACCGACGCCACCGAGGTGTGCGACGACGCGGACAACGACTGCGACGGGCTCATCGACGACGACGACGACAGCCTCGATGCGTCGACAACGAGCGCCTGGTACGCCGACGACGACGAGGACGGGTTCGGCGATGTGGACGCCTCGACAGATTCCTGCGCGGCGCCGAGCGGCTACACCGATGACGCCACGGACTGCGATGACACGGACGCGACCAGCAACCCCGACGGCGTGGAGGTCTGCGACGCCGCTGACAACGACTGTGACGAGTCCATCGATGAGGAGCTGATCGGCCGCTCGACGGACTGCCCGGCCACCGACTGCGACGAGGTGCTCACGTTCGATCCTGACGCCACGGACGGCGTCTACACGGTCAGCCCGGCCGGGACCGCGTTCGATGCGCAGTGTGACATGACCACCGACGACGGCGGCTGGACGCTGTGGTGGTGGTATGACGGAGCGGGGATGAGCACGGTCACCGATGTCCTCGGGGAGAGCCTGGCCGACTGCGATCCTGGCTCAGACGACGCCTGTATGGCCCTCCTGCCCGTGTCGAGCCCCACCGAGCTGCTCGTGAAGAATCAGGACGGCGACTGGGCGACCTGGCAGTTCGAGTCGGGGAACGCGACGTCAGACGCCGCGCTCGCGGCGTTCACGGCCCAGACTGGGGCGGCGTACGGCAGCTCGTGCGTGCTCGACGCGTGGACGCCGGTGCGCCAGATCTCCGGTGTCTTCACCGACGATCCCTTCACGTGCGATGAGGCGACCGGAGAGGGCGACGCCTGCGGGTGTTTCTGGTACGACGATCCGGGCACCGGGGTGGTCTCGTTCAGCCTTGGCGACGACGAGGATTATGGAGAGACGGCGTTCGCGGCGGGCGAGGACGACACGGGGGGGCTGGGGGTCGACTCCCTTGAGACGGGCGGCCTGCGGGCGAACGACGAGACCGGCTCGCTGTGGCTGTTCTGGCGGTAGCTGACAGCAGGAATCGCAGTCGATTCCTGCTTCCGGCGCTTCGCGCCGCGGGGGTGGGAGGGGGCACCCCCCCGGCACCCCCCCCCGAGCCCGGGGGGGGGGGGGCCCCC
>CAYXGP010000028.1:3869-4181 GCA_964464515.1 uncultured Enterobacterales bacterium | reverse complement strand
GCGCTGTGCTCACCTGTTGTAATCCTGGTTTCTCCCGGGGGGGGGTGTCCGCCCCCCGCGCCTGTCGGCGCTCCTCCAACCACCCGCTTCGCGGGCGCTACCGGCGCTTCGGCCGGTAGCTGACAGCAGGAATCGCAGTCGATTCCTGCTTCCGGCGCTTTGCGCCGCGGGGTTCGCAGAGCTCACCTCGAGTCATCCAGGCTTCTACCCAGGGGGGCTGTCAGCCCCCCCCCCCCCCCACCCCCCCCCCCCAGGGGGCCCCCCCCCCCCCGGCGGCGCCCCCCCCCCCCCCCCCAAGCCGGGGGGGCCCCC
>CAYXGP010000028.1:0-3859 GCA_964464515.1 uncultured Enterobacterales bacterium | reverse complement strand
CCCCCGCGCCTGTCGGCGCCCCCCCAACCACCTGCTTCGCGGGTGGCTACCGGCGCCCTGCGCCGCGGGATGCGCTGACCTCGGCCGGTAGCTCCCGCTCAGCGGCGTCCAGCAGCGCGTCGAGCAGGCGATCGGCCGACAGGGCATACCCATCCCGCGTGAAGTGGATCAGATCGCGGCCAGCGAGCGGCGGGTCGTGGGTGCGCCAGGTGAGCATCGAGCCCGGCCCCCCCGTGGCGGCCTGCCAGTCCCAGAACGCGCAGCCTGCGGCGCTGCTGACCTCACGTTGGACCGCAGCGACGGCGGCGACGCGGGGGTACCAGAGGGGCCCGGCGTCGGTCCGCTTGACCCGATCGGACGGACCGATCAGCAGGCAGGCCGCGTCGGGGAGCGCCGCTCGGGTCTGTTGGAGGACCGTCCACAGGTCGCGGCGGTACCGGGTCATGTCGTAGTTGGTGTCGTTGGCCTCATTGGTTCCGAACGCCAGCACGAGCAGGTCGGTTCCAAGCGCCTGGAGGCCGAGGCGCAGCATCTCGGAGTCCCAGCGGAGCATCGCCCGGGCCTGCTGCCCGCGAACGCCGATGGCGTCGACCAGCACGCCGGGTCCCTCACGCTCGGCAGAGACTCCCAGGATGCGCACCTCGCCGTCTCCAGCCGGAGACAGGGTCAGGCGATGGCCGCCGTCCGGCACGGTGAGTCGATGGTGCAGGAGGGACGCGGACGGCGCGCGCGTCCGCAGTCTGCGCGCGGGGGCGTCATCGACTGTCGCCAGGAGGGCTCCCCCGCGGGGCTGGCCGAGGGTGAATATATCGAAACGGGAGACTCTACGGCCGCGAACATTGGTATGGGTCGTCTCAAGCCAGCCGAAGTCAGCCGGGTGGGTGCTGGATACGCTGGCCCCGGAGAAGCCGAGGAGTCCGTCTCCCCGGCCGCCCTTCCGACCCGCCCAGTCGCTACGCCAGCCGTCGCTGCGGCACAGGTTGATGTCGTGGCCGCGGTAGCCGGTGTAGAGCGCGGCGGGGTGGATGAACCCGTGGCCCAGATCGCCCCACGCAGCCTGCAGGCGGCGACGAAGCTGCCCGGTGAACCAGTCGCCGCTGGTGTGGGAGGCGCCGATCACGCTGATCCGAACCCGCTCACCGTCGGCAGCCCGGCGCAGCACTGCCGCCACCCGGTCAGCGCCCGCGCCCTCCAGGGGTTGGAGCGGAAGCGCCTCGGGAGAGGGGATATCGCCGGGGAGCGGCAGGAGGCCATGCGGATCGTCGTCTGCTCGCTCCGGGGGCGGCAGCGTGCGCTGTTGTGCGGTGGGCTCGCTCTCTGGCGGAGGGGGCTCCACCAGGGTCGGGCGCGAGGCGGCCTCCAGCTCTCGGGGGCTGCGCGCGCGGTGAGGCGTGGTGGGATCGGCAGCGGCTCGGGCTTCTGTGCAGGTGGGGGCGGCGGGCGGACCGGTGACCTCGGGGATGTGCAGCTCCCGAAAGGACGGACGCCGCGCGTCGCGGTCGGCGCCGAGGTCGAGCGGTCGGCCGCAGGCGGCGAGCAGCGTGATCAGTAGGGGCAGCGACATCGGCGCTCTCTGCCGGGGTGTGTACCGCGGGGACGGTACCCCGGGAGGGGCGATCCGCGGTAGCCTTCCATCGGGAGGTCGGGATGGCACGTTGGGCGTTGTTGGTGTTGGTCGCGGGGTGTCGGAGCGGCAAGGACGCCACGGAGAGCGGGATCGTGGGCGGGCAGACAGACACCGCGATCACCGACGCGGACGGCGACGGGTGGGGCACCCGGGATGACTGCGACGACTCCAATCCGGAGGTCCACCCCGGCGCTGTGGAAGGCGAGTGCCCGCAGTCCGCGGATGGGATCGACAACGACTGCGACGGAGAGACGGACGAGGGGCTGCTGGAGGTTTTCTACGCCGACGCCGACGGCGACGGGTGGGGGGGAGACTCCTCGGTAGAGGCCTGCGAGGCCCCGGATGGGTACAGCGAGGCGAGCGGGGACTGTGACGACGACGATCCAGAGACCCACCCTGCGGCCAGCGAGGACGACTGCACCGATCCGCACGACTACAACTGTGACGGCAGCGTGGGGTACGCCGACGCCGACGGGGACGGGTGGGCGGCCTGCGAGGACTGTGACGACGCGCAGGGATCGGCGAACCCCGAGGCCATCGAGGTGTGCGACGAGATCGACAACGACTGTGACGGCATCGTCGATGGAGAGGACGCGCTTGATGTCGAGGTCTGGTACGTCGACGCGGACGGCGACGGATACGGTGAGGACACCGAGACACCGCTGATCACCTGCGAGGAGCCCTCCGGGTATGTCGTGGAGAACACGCTCGGATTCGATTGCGATGATACGCGTGACGACATCCACCCTGGCGCTGAAGAGTCCGACTGCGCTGACTCCACGGACTACAATTGTGACGGATCGGTGGCCTACGAGGACGCCGACAAAGACGGGTGGGCGGCTTGCGAGGAGTGCGACGACGCAGAGAGCGACATCAACCCCGACGCCAGCGAGGTCTGCGATCAGCTCGACAACGACTGCAACGGCGACATCGACGACGACGACGCGGGGCTCGACAGCAGCACAGCGACCACCTGGTACGCAGACGGCGACGGGGACGGCTTCGGCGACGCAGATACAACGTCGCTGACGTGTGACCAGCCCAGCGGGTATCTCTCGGACGACACCGACTGCGACGACGCCGACAGCGCGATCAACCCGGACGCCAGCGAGGTCTGCGACTCCTCCGGAGCGGCTCAAGACGACGACTGTGATGGTCTGGTCGATGACGACGACCCGGATCTCGACGCCTCCACGACCAGCGCGTGGTATGCAGACAGCGACAGCGACGGGTACGGAGACAGCGGGGCGCTTGTGTGGGCCTGCGATGCGCCCTCGGGCCACGTCTCCGACAGCACGGACTGCGTGGACTCCGACGACAGCACCCACCCCGGGTCCTCCGAGGTGTGCGATGGGGCCGACAACGACTGCGACGGGCTGACCGACGACGCGGACTCTGGGCTGGACACCAGCACCGCAGTATATTGGTACCGCGACGACGACGGAGACGGGTTCGGAGACGCCGCGGACTCTGTCGTGGCGTGTGACCAGCCCGCCGGCTTCCACTCGTCCTCTTCGGACTGCGACGACACGAACAGCGCGGTGAACCCGAACGCCATCGAGATCTGCGACGCCTCCGCGACGGATGATGACTGCAACGGACTGGCCGACGACGACGATCCGGGGCTGGCAACGGGCACGGCGACCACCTGGTACGCCGACAGTGACGGCGACGGGTATGGGGACGCCGATGACTCGACGCTCACCTGCGCGGCTCCATCGGGGTACCTCTCGGACGACACCGACTGCGACGACACCGACGGCGCCGTGAACCCCGACGCCACCGAGGTCTGCGACGCCGCCGACACCGACGACGAATGTGACGGTCATGTCAATGACGACGACGACAGTCTCGACACCACCACGGCCAGCACATGGTACGCCGACGTTGACGAGGACGGCTTCGGTGACGCAGAGACAACGTCGCTGATGTGCGATCAACCCAGCGGGTATCTCTCGGACGACACCGACTGCGACGACGCCGACAGCGCGATCAACACAGCCGCCAGCGAGGTCTGCGATGACGCGGACAACGACTGCGATGGTGCTATCGATGATGATGACTCGGGGTTGGACACCTCCACCGCGAGCACATGGTACGCCGACGCCGACGGAGATGGCTACGGAGACGTAGATGACTCGACGACGACGTGTGAGGCGCTGTCCGGGCAGGTCTCGGACGCGACGGATTGCGATGACACAGACGGCTCGGTGTACCCCGGCGCGACGGAGG
>CAYXGP010000027.1:32648-53357 GCA_964464515.1 uncultured Enterobacterales bacterium | reverse complement strand
GACTATTACAACCTTCCCAGATGCCGTTGAGGACCATGCAGATGACATCGATCAGGACTGTGATGGTTGGGTGGATGAGTACGATGTTTGTGTCTCTGGTGGGGACTTCTCCACCATTCAGGACGGGATTGATGGGGTGCCGCTGGACTCAACGCTGCTGCTGTGTCCGGGGAATTATGATGAGGCCGTCACGCTGGAGAATCACTCCTTGACAATAGCGGGTGGAGGAGATCTCCCGTCGGATGTTGTCTGGGATAGTGCAACCCAGAGCACGCTCATCTCGGTGTCGGGTGGGGGACTCCGCCTATTTAACCTCTTAGTGGAAACAAGCAGCGGAGGCGGGGTCCAACACGCGGTAGAAATGGAGTCTGGAGAGTCCTTAGAAGTTGATCTGTGTGGATTTTCGGGGGTTTCCTCTGTATATTCTAGTGATTCTGTTTTCTCAGTTGAGGCCCGCAGTGTCGTTGTTACTCGATCCCTTTTTGAAAATGTCGGCCATGCGTTGGTCGTCGGGGGCGACTCGGACACCCTGTCTTTCGAGAGGAACGTTGTCGTGGGTGGAGAAGGGGTGGTCACACACTTCAGCGGGACCGACGGTATAGACGTAGATTTTTTTAACAACATTGTGACCAGACACCGGGGGGGGTATCTCGTCTCCGGTTCTCATTCCAGCCTTGTTGATGTGGAAATTAGAAATAACACCATCGCGGACGGAGAAGTTGTTGAGCCTGGGTCCAGTTACCACTATGGGATTTTCAACTTTGGAACCCAAGGCGATCTCACCGTATCGTCCAACATAATCTCAACCATGACCTCGGACTACGTTTGGGTGGGTCGGGTATGTGCAGTCGAGTGGTCGAACAACTGTGACTACTCAAGTGGTTCGTACCCTACCCAGGAGGAGGAGGGGTGGCCTGACTCGTTCGTATATAACGTGATATATGATGCACACGAGTCGTGGGCGGGGGTAGTTTTATTAGACGGGATGGTGGATAGTGAGTTGGTTTCAACGTCTGAGTCCGACAACTTGGTGTCCAGTTCTTTCTACACCGATCCGTCCTTCACGGAAGGGGCTGCTGGTTCCTACACTCTGGATAGTACCAGTCCAGCAATCGACGCGGGTGATCCTGATACTCAATATAGTGATCCAGATGGATCGAATAACGACGTTGGGGCCTTTGGCGGCCCCAACGGTGACTGGTGGATGGAGGTCTCATGGCTACCTTGAAACTCTGTATCATGATACATGTTGAAGATGACACCGACTGGGATGGTGGAACTGGCGACCCTGGTGGCCTCGCGGAGGATATTACAAGTTTCTCTTGGGTGATGGCCGATCAAGGCGCCAGAGTGAGTCTGCAGGTCGGGCTGAATTGGTTCAAGCCGAACGCATCCGATCCGGATGCGTATCCTCCGGATGAGGGGTCCGTCCTCAGCATCTTCCTCGGCGCCACGGTCCAGGGAAACCTCTGGGTCCACGGGCACGAGACCAGCGCCGACCAACTCGAGTCCACCCAAGCGTATGTGTACACCGCCTACTGGCGAGAGACAGGAGCGGGTTCGGACCCCACCCAGCACGTGATCGGCAAGAGCGGAGGCAACCAGAAGGGGAACACCTACGACGTGTGGTCAGCGGCAGTGGGTCTGAAGTTCAAAGCCGTGAATTCAACGACCACCGAGAAGTTCTACGCCGTACCGACCTCCCATAGACCATACCAGCTGACCGACGACGAGATCGAGAATTTCCACAGCCATCGCGCGGCCCCTGGTCCTCTGCATCTCGACCTCGCAACCCCGCGCGTGCGCTCGTTCTGGTCGAACGTCGGCTCCCAATGGCATAAACACGCGAGCATCCACACCCACTACGCCAATCGAAGCGCCATCGGCTCCATCGTGGTCATCCCCCCGAAGGCCGACTACGCCTTCGACCACTATTCAGAACGGCGAGACCCAGTCGAGCGTCTGTCGTTCGACGACACTGACCTGAAGGCAGCGCTCACCGAGATCTGGAGTTCCTACAAGGTGCAGCAGGATGTGTTCCCAACCTCAGGCGGCTCACCGGTTGTGCATGTATGGTATACTCACTTCCGACCGGATCTGGTGAAGACCACCGCCAACTGGTCGATGATGTACGACTGGGTCAGCTCCGTCAACAACCTGATGGACATGAGTGGAACGCCGAAGGCAGAGTGGTTGAACATGACCTCCATCACATGGGTCACGAGCGCAGCATACTGGGACGCCAACTATTAGGAGATCCCAGTCTATATCTCCGCGTGTACTATTACCGTGATGCTAGTCCATATCGATCTCGGTCGGAACTTCGATGTCCGATGTGGTATAGCCTCGTCTCAGGGGAGGGCTGGCGCTCGCTGGTTGGCGGAGAACCTCGCCCAGCAGCTGACGGAGCTTGGACACCGCGTGTCGCTCCGCGGGGGCCAGCCGCTTCACGCGCAAGCCCCCGCCCTGTGGCTTGGGCCAGGCGCAGATCCCGGTCCAGTGGATGCTGTGATTGGTGTGCAGACTCCGACGCCCAACGATGTCCGTTCCCCAGCGCGGTGGTTGGCCTCACTGGGCCCGGACTTTCCACAGTCGATCGACGATCACTCTGGAGTTGTCGCACTCAACGACCACCACGCCATGCGACTCGCTCAGCGCATTCCGCGGAGACGGCTTCACGTCATCCCACCGGGCTGTGAACTGCTCTCCGTCAGTCTGCAATCTCCGGATCGCTTCCTCTACGCTGCGCACCCCGATCAAGCCCTGCTCCGTCTGCTTGAACTCTGGCCTCAGCTCTGGAGGCATTTCCAACGCCCCCTCTCCGTCGCCTGCGACCTCCGCGCCCACATCCAGCGGTCCATCCAGGCTTCTGCCCCTCATGGGCAGCTCCTTCGCCAGATCGCGGCCCGGCTCGGTCAACCAGGAGTGATCGTGCACGGGACGCTCACCGACGCTGAGCTGGCTGCCCTGCGGGTTCGATCGCTCGCGCTTCTCTATCCATCGGCCCACACACACTCGCTCAGCCCACTGTTCACCCGAACCGTTCTCGACAGCTGCGCCGCTGGCTGCCCCCTGGTCCTCTCCAGCTCGGGGCAGGGTCTCCCGGCTGGGTCCTCTGGCGTTGCCCAGTTCGTTTCATCTCCAGAGACGCCAGAGGCCTGGACCTCGGCGATCTCGGCGATGCTCGATCGGCGGGAGGTGTTCTCCGCTCGGTGTCGCGCCGTCGCGGCCCGCTTCACCTGGCGGGCTTACGCGGAGCGCTGGGGGTCGATTCTACGGGGTCCGGCCCCCAGCGTGCGGTCCCCGTCCCCCCGCCCCTGGGTGTTTCTCCTCGCCGACGCTCCGGCCGAAGAGCTTGCACCAGCCCGAGCCTTGGCGGCGGCGGTCGCCGCGAGCGGTCGCCCGGTCTGCACGCTCGCCCCCGACGAGGCGTGCGCACGGGAGTTCGCGGGGATCGGTCGAGTCGAGGTCGTTCCCCGCGAGCAGATGCTCCGCAGCTCCGCGGCGCTTCGACCATCACGAGTCATCATCGCTTCTCTCGCCGCTCTGGCAGATGCAGAGCCTCTCTCCTCGGTTCCGCATGTGGCCATCGAGACCGGATGGCCCACCGACTCTATCGATGGCCCGATGCTCGACAGCATTCAGGGCTTTGTTCACGTCCTCCCGGCGGACACCTTTGGCAACCCGCTCGATGCCCAGCGCGCCCCCTTTTGTCTTCCCCCCGGCCTACGGGAGCGACTCATCGCCTTTGGTTCCCTCGTGGAACGGCCAGCGTTGGCCCGCGAACAGGAGCCCTCCGTCCTTGTGGCGTCGGACTTGGCTGAGACGCTGGAGCGGTCTCTCTCGCTTTTCCGCCACCAGTATCCGTCCATCCCCATTCGCCGGCTCGACCGAGCGGGTGATCCGAGAGTGTCGATCGATGAGCTGGTGGCCCACGTCGCGCGCGCCCATGTGCTGCTCACCCCTCCGAACACAGCACTGGTTGCCATAGCAGTGGCTCTGGGCACCCGCGCGATCATCCTTGGCCCAGGAGCGGTCGCCCTGGATGGGGACCCGGCGTTTGGGGACAGGACTGCTCGAGCTCTAGAGCTCGCCGGACTCGCTGATGTCCTCCAGGGGAAGTTTCCTCCTGAGAGCCTGGTACGCCGACTCCATGAGGCGATTCGGCTCAGACCGCGCCCAGCCCTTCCCGACGGCGCCCCGACCGCGGTTGAGAAGGTTGCATCGCTTCAGCAGACCGTCTCCCGTGTGTGGCGCCCCCTTCATCTGCGTCCTTAGCTACGGTAACGTTGAGTGAGCTGTAATGAACCTGAATCGTGTGCTGGTCGTGACAAGCAACGACATGACCGAGGTGCCGCCCCGCGGTTATGCCGGACTCGGAAGATTGGCATATGCCGCAGCGTTTGAGTTTGCGCGCCACGGCGTAGAGGTGGTGCTCTGTGCACCCCGGCTCAACCGCGACGCGACTCACTCCTCTCTCTTACTGTACGAGTGGCCCCCCAACGCAGATATTCTCGCCTCTGTCGACGCGGTACACTGCACCGATCCGAACACACTCTGCGAGCTCGGAGACGCACCGGAGCGCTTCCCCCGCACGCTGTTCGTCTGCGAGCAGAACGCGCCCTGGGTCGAGGGCTATCGCGGACCGAACGCGCGGCACGTCGTGTTCCGGAGCGACCGGCTTCCCCTGTTCGAGCCGGGTGAGAGCTGGCTGTGCGACCAGGTGCTGATGCGGGACGAGGTGGGGCCCCCGCTCCCGTCCAAGGGACACCTGCTGTGGATCGGGCGCATTCACCCAGACAAAGCCCCCGACGCGCTCGTCACGTTCGCCGCCGCCGTCCCCGACCTGTCGGTGGTGGTCCTCGGGCCTGCCCACAGCCGTGAGCCGACGTGGCCAGACAACGTGCGGCGCCATTGGGAGGCCGCAGGACCCCAGAAGGCGCAGATCGTGCGGACAGCTGCTGGGTTCGTCTACACAGTCTCTCCCGATTGGGTTGGGGCAGGTGAATTGGTTCTGACCGAGGCCGTTGCTTGTGGGATACCCCTTCTTGCCCAGTCATTTTCACCCGGCTGCCCTGCCGGTCGCCTCATCGTTGAGGGGGGCAATGGCTTTCGCCGGTCCGAGCCTCAGAAGCTCGCGCGGCTGGTTCCCCACGCCCTCCAGCTCGATCGCCAGGCGCTGCACGCCCAGGCGTGGCCGCGCCTCGCCCCAGCCACTGTGGCACACCAACGTCTCACCCGGATGGACCGAGCGTTGCTTGGCCTGCGTGGGCGCTCCGCCTCTGTACCTGTACCTGCGCTCCCTACGCAGCGGCTGCTCCGCACGGCTCGGGCGAAGATGGCCGAACAGGACTGGCACGGCGCGATCGATGTGTGCGGGTCCGCGCTCAACGCCCCGGGACGTGGGGAGATCGATGGTCAGCGGGGACGAGTGGGACTCGCGCTGTGCTTGGCGGAAGCGCTGCTCGGTGCCGGTAGGGAGCAAGAGACTCGCGGTGAATCCGAGGCTGCCGCCCGGTCGTTTCAGGCTGGCGCTGAGCTGTTGGCGCCGCTCGTCGTCAACAACAGTCCCGCGCTCCGGCTCATAGCGGAGCCACTGTGGCTGCTCCTGGACCGCTCAGCGCGTGCGCAGCGGCAAGCCCAGGCGCTTGAGGGGCTATCTGCATTCCTCATCGATCACGATGAGCTGAGCAAGGCCGTTCGTCTTCTGGATGTGGTGCCCTGGATGCTCCAGGACCACCCCGTCACCATGGAGCTGGAGCGCCGCGTCGCTCCGATGCGCCAGCACCTGAAGGATCCCGACGCCTACCGTGCTTATTACGAACAGGAGCATATCGACGAACCTGTTCTGTACCACGAGGACCGGCGAGCATGGCTCCCCCGTGCATGGGATGCTATCGAGGTCGTTCGCAGCCACGCGCCTGCGGGGAGAGTGCTCGAAGTCGGGTGCTTCGATGGGCCCGTGGGCTTTCCTGTCGTCGTCGAGCTCCCCGAGGTGGAGTATGTCGGCGTCGATCCCAACTCGGCAGGGCTCGAACGCTTCCGCTCACTGCTCAACCGCCGTGGTCTGCGCGCGGATCTCCGTGCTGAACTCCGAACTCCCGATGGATGTTTCGATGTCGTTCTCTGGACAGAGGTGATTGAGTATGTTCCAGACCCAATTGAAGAGCTGAACACCCTGGCGACACACCTTCGGCCGGGAGGGCTCATCTTCATCACGACCCCGTGGGGCTCGTACGACCAGGGGCGGCGGCCAGCCCCGAAGAGTGATCGCCCTGCGCTGGGTCATGTACGCGCGATGACGCCCCGCGACCTGGTCGCCGCCATCCACGCCGCGGGGCTCCGTTGCCGCCGCCTGTGGAGGTCTCCCTCCGGGCGAACCCGCGGCGATAGTCTGCATGCAGTGGTCGAGCAGACACCGCAGCCGAGCAAGAGCGTGTCGTTCTTGGGCGGCAACCGCACCAAGGTGATGCCCCTGGCTCGGGCGTTAGCAGTCGGGTTCGAGGTATCGGTGTACGGTACCAACAAGGAGGCGTCAATCATCGACCGGGTGGCTTGTTGGCCCCGAATCCAAGCACGACATGCGCGCGGCCCTCTCGTATCCGTAGATGCCTTCGATGAGCGAGCGTCTCTGGTCTGGCTGACACGAGCCCCGGAAAGTGAACGCCTGCCAAGCCAGCCCGTGCTGGTTGCCTCACCCCAGATCGCTCGCGTGGTCCGCTGCCGCTGGGAGATCGACCCGCTCGTTGTGCCTCCGATTGATCCGAACAACCCGGCCCCGGTCGTCGAGGGTTGGACTCACGCCCTGCAGTCTGTGGTCGTCCTCAACTCGGTCGCTGGTACCCAAACGCCGTAACGTCCGCGCCGTACACCTCCTCGATCGCGGCCAACGTGAATGGATCAAATTCATCGAGGAGGTGCTCCTTCCGGCCGACCGACGCGAACAGCGGCACCGGTCGCAGCTCCCCTTCATCGACGCCCAATTTTCTGAGAACTCGGCTCCACTCCGACGACAGGTTCTCCAGCCGGATGAGGACGTTCATCTCCCCCAGCGGTAGATCGGACTGCCGACCAAAGCGTGGATCGTTGTTTGCGAGCGGGAGCCCCGCCCGATGCTGCTGAAGGAGCTGCGCGCAGCCATCGCGAAAGGTCACCGCGCCGGTCAGTACGTTCAACCGCTCGTGTCGCCATTCCAACAGATCGCGCCAAGCCGAGACCGCGCGATCCCAGGGGTTGCGCACGACGGCGAATTTGAACGCACGGGCGTACCACTCGCCCTGCGGATGTTCCAGATCGTGGCGGTGGGGCAGCAACGCGTCGAGCTGCGCCTTCGCAGTAGGACCGTGATCGATCAACACTCCACCGCTCGGAACCGCACAGTCAGCTGCGCCAGCCCAACCTGTGCTGAGCCCCAGGCGCCGGAGCGTCAGTTCAATTGTCCTGCCTGCGTTCTTCGGAATATGCAGAAAGAAGAAGTCCACTGAGCCGGTTCGTTCGAGTGACGTCATGAAAACAGCCTCTGCCTCCCGTCGAGTAACTTCACTACGGGAGTCCTGGCCTTATCATCGCTTGGCCATGGTCTTCGTCCCGGACACCGCACTATGGAGGCGCGCGCCGGTGGCATCCGGGGCCGAGGTGGAACAGTCGGGGTTCAGTCCACGTCCAGCTCTCCCCCCTCAACCGTGAGATCGATCTCCACCTCGGCGCCGTCTTCGTCCAGCTTGACGGGCGTATCTACGAACACGAACGTCTCGTCGTCGGCGTCCGGGCCGTCTTCGTCCAGGTCGAGGTACACTCGGAAGATAACCGTCTCGACGCTCTTGTTCACCGCCAGCCGGAAGGCCCCCCCAGCCCCTTTCAATTCCAATCCACCGATCACGTTCGGTTGTCCATCTCCCGGCTCGTAGGCGTCCAATAGAAACCGCCCCGATGAGAGGGCTTCGGCCTTGAGTGTGCCGGTGATCGCGCGTCCGGCCGGCTCGGTCGCTGGCTGGACCCCGGTCGCGGGGGTCTCCATCGTCTGGGTGGCGCCGCCGCTGAATGGGTCTTCGTACTCGGGGATGGCTCCGCGCTCGGGCTCCTCCATGATGCGGCCCCCGTTCGCCCAGTCTGCGGCCTCCAGCACCTCGGCCACGGCGTCGGCCATCAGTCGGTGGCCGATGGCGGTGGGGTGCATCTGATCGATGAACAGCTCGCCGACGCTGCGACCGGACGCGCGGAACAGTTCGGGCATGTCGAGCACCGGGGCGCCGTATCGAGCCGCCGCGTCGCGGATGACGTCCCGGTATGGGTCCCAGGCCTTGGGGTTGGCCTCGTTCTGTTGTTCCAGATCTTCGTTGTTGGGTAGGACCAGGAACATCACCTCGGCGTCGCTGTCCAGCGCGATCCGGGCCAGGGTGTCGAGGTTCTTCGCGTAGGAGTTGATGTCGACACGTCTTCGCCCGTCCTGGACGCCGCTGTCGACCATCCATCCCACCTGTCGGATGCGGCTGGCGCGGTCGCGCACCCGCAGCTTCCAGTCGGCCACCCTGAACACGGCGCTATGACTCAGCAGTCGTTTGGCGGTGCCGGCCACGCTCTGCTCCCAGCCCGTGTACGTGGCGAGCACCTCCGAGTCGACGAACGAGTCGAAGTTGTTGTCCGACCAGACGTTTCCGATGATCAGCAGATCGGGATCGGTCGCCATCAGACGCATGCGCATGAGGTTGAGTGTCTGCACCGTGGAGTAGCCGGGCGTCGCGCCGCAGACGGCGTCGACGTTCTCACCGAGCCGGTCGGCGACCACGGTCGAGAACACGCTGGCGTCGTCTACCCCGAACCCGAACACCGACGAGTCGCCCGTGGTGAGCAGCCGGCGGCGCCCCTCCGGCTTGGGCACCTCGATCTCCGGTCCGCGCAGCCCCAGCGCGTTGATGCGGACGGCGACGCCGGCCTGCAGGTGGGAGCCGGGGGGGTACTCATAGATGAGGTAGGGGTTGCCCTGCAGCACCGGGGCGTCGGTGTCGCCGCCAGGCGGGGGAGCGGCCCAGGCGTCGAGCTCTGGTTTGTAGAACATCTGCGCGCAGGCCTCGGCGATCAGCCAGATCCCGATCGTGGCGATCACCGTGAACGCGAGCTTGCGGGGGGTTGTCAGCCGCTGCATTGCGCTCCTTCGGCAGAGGCTACCTTAGCTCGCCGGGCGCTTCTGGCGTCGCTGGCGCCTCGGGCGGCCCCGACCGCTCCCCGAGGCGGCGGAGGTTCTCCCGGGCCTGCTGGCTGCGGGGATCGATCGCCAGCACCGCCTGCCAGGCCGCGCGCGCGCCCTCCAGGTCTCCGAGGATGGCGCGGATGTGTCCCACCGCGCCGAGCGCGGCGATCATCCCTGGATCTTCGAGGAGCGCCCGCTGGAAGTCGCCCTCCGCGCGCTCGTACTCTCCCAGGTCGAACAGCGCGCGGCCGCGGAAGTAGTGCGTGGCGGCGTTCTGCTCCATCCGCAGCGCACGCTCGGCCTCTGTGTAGGCTCGCGTGGCCTGCCCGCTGAGCAGGTACGACTCGACCAGCGCGAGGTGGGGCGCGATCTGCTCGCCGTCGGACAGCGTGAGCGCTCGCCGGAGTGCCTCCTCGGCCTCGTCGGTGCGCCCGTTGTCCACCAGCAGCTTGCCGAGGTTCTGCCACACCAGCCACTCCCGCGGGTGCCGCTGCGTGGCCGTGCGCAGGTAGGTCTCGGCGCGGACCCGATCCCCCCGGGCCAGCGCCGCCTGCGCGCGCCCCAGCAGCGCGGGCAGGTGGCTGGGATCCAGCTCGTCGGCCTCCTCGAACAGCCGCCCGGCCTGGGCGATCTGTCCCTGAGCCAGCGCGATCTGCCCCTGGAGCACCCACGGGCGGGGGCTCCTCGGTGAGATGGCCTGCGCGGTGCCCGCGAATCGGATCGCCTCGCCCCACGCGGCGGACGACGGGCCCTCGCGTCGGCCGCGCTCCAGCTCCTTCCAGGCCTGCGCGAGGTGCGGCTCGATGAGGCTGTCCAGCGCCCGCACGCCGGAGGGATCGGCCGACAGCTCCCGGGCGGTCGCCATCACCTCTCCCATCTCCCCCGCCGCCGCGCGGGCGAGGAGCGACAGGAACGTCTGCCGGCGCTCGGTCGCCGCGGTGAGGGTCGGCAGACGCGGGTCGTCCTCGGGCAGACCCCACGTCCGCGCGGGGGGCGCCGCGTGCTCCGCGAGGCTCGCCAGGTGCAGCGCGGGTCGGTCGTCGAGGGCAGGCCCCAGGCGATCGCCGCGCGGCGTCACCGCGCCGCGCGCCCAGGCAGAGACGGTCTCGGCGTCGCCTACGGCGAGCCCAGCCACCTCCGCCAGCCCCTCCTGCGCCGAGCCCGACAGCCCCAGCTCCCGCAGATCCGCCCGCGCGGCCGGCAGCCGATCGGCGAGGCGGTCCAGCGACAGCGGCTTGGCGGACGCCGCGATGATCAGCGTGTCTGCGTCGCTCGGCGGCAGCCAGAGCTGCACGTGCGGCAGGTGGCGCGCGACGGTCGCCGCGGCGGCCTGCGGAGCCCCCTCCTCCCACCACGGCAGGTGCAGCACGAGCACCAGCACGCCGTCCGGACGCAGGCGGCGCGCCACCGCCCGCAGGTGGGCCTCGTCGAGCGACGCGTGGAAGGCGTCGGCCCAGGGCGCCGCGGAGATCTCCAGCACCGCGCCGGTGGTCTTCGTGGTGTGCAGCAGCAGCGCGGGGTGGGCCACGGTCAGCCGCACCGTAGGCGAGAGCCAGGCGTCCCGCGCCGCGCCGTCGCGCCTGGCGATCGCGCGGATCTGATCGGCGATCGGCGTGGCGGCGGTGACCAGTCCGCGCCGGTGGTAACTCAGCGCGATCATCGCCCGACCGGTCTCGTCTCCGAGGAGCAGCGCGTCCTCGAGATCGGGCGCGAGCAGGCCGAGCAGGTGCCCCGCGAAGCGCTCGGCGTCGGCGGCCGCCCCGGTCGAGCGATGCAACAGACCGTCCAGCTCTGCGGTGACGCGACGCCCGTCGTCGGTCGCGCGGACCGCTCCCGTCCCCGACGGCGTCCGCGCGGACCACACCGCCGGCAGCCGCGCCCGCTCCCGAGCGTCGCGCTCCGCGGCAGGGCCGGCCCGCAGGTGCCTGAAGTGACCCACCACCTCGGGGTCCATCGAGGAGCGCATCAGCCCGGCGGCGAACGCCGCAGCCACCAGGCAGAGGCCCGCGGCGATGCCCCGCGGGCGGGTGCTCGCCAGCGCCGCCGCGCCGCCCAGCGCGCCTGCGATCCACAGCGTCGCGTCGTCGGGGCCACGTCCGCCCAGCAGCAGGCCGAGGCCCAGCGCGGCCCATCCCGACCAGCCGGGGCTCCAGGTGAGCCCCACCGCCGCGCCGATCCCCCCCCCGGCCGCGGCCATCCGCGCCCCCACCACGAGCAGGGTCCCCACCACCCCCAGCCAGACCACCCCCCCCCCCACCCGCGGGAGGGCGCCTCCCAGCAGCCCGACGGTCAGCGCAGCCGCCGCGCCGATCGCCACCGCCGCGCCGCTCGCCAGCGGCGCGCCGCTCCGGAGCGCAAGGGGCCGCGCCAGCCCCGCCGCGAGCACTGCAGCGCCGCCCAGCGTCCCCGCGCCGCCGAGGGTGGGGTCGAGGCCGCCCCTGAGGAGCTGGTGGAGCGCCACCCCCGACGCGGTCACGGTCAACGTCGCCGCGGCCCGCAGGAGCGCTCCGCGGGTCTCCGAGAGCGCCGCTTGTCCATCAGCGTGCGGCGCCCGGCTCGCGAGGGCGAGCGCCATGACCCCTGCGAGGGCGCCCGGCAGCGGCGCCGACCACCCCAGCACCCCGCCCGCCAGCGCCAGGAGACCGGCGAGGGGCGGCGCCACGCGGCCGGCGACCCACGGGAGCGCGGCCGGCAGGAGGGAGAGCGTCCAGAGCGCGCAGAGCAGGTGTCCCGCTGCCGCGGGGCCCGCGCTGAGCTCCGCGCAGGCCTCGCCGAGCGCGGCCGACAGCGGGTCTGCGGCCGCGAGCACCAGGAGCGGAGCGGGCTGGAGGGCCGGCAGCCACCGGGGCAGCGGTCCGGCGCGGCGGCGCACGAGCCCGGCCAGCGCCAGCGCCAGGGCCGTCGCTGCGGCGACGGCCAGCGCCGCGCCGGGGCTGGCGCCGAGCACGCCGGTGAGGCGCACAAGCCCAGCAGCGGTGAGGGCGCCAAGCCCCGCTGGTGCTCCGATCGCCGCGGTGGGCATCGCCGGCCGCATCGTCCCCCCACCTGACGCGCGCCCGGCCACCCTGACCGTCGTCGCCATCTCATCGCTATCCAAGGACGATCTCTCCGCGCCACATGCCCCCCTTCAGCGGCGGGGAGAGCCGGTGACAACCGGCGACAACAATGAGAGTGTCGGCGGCGCCGAGCGCGCGGCGGCCGAGCCGCTGACCCCGGCGGGTGCGCTCGCCGGGGCAGGGTAGCGGGACTCCGCGGCAGAGGTCGCCTCGAAGCGGGGACGATGATCGCTCAGGAGGTCGGCGCGGGGCGGGTTTCTGACGAAATCGTCGTGGATGTATCGCTCGATGCGCGACTCCGATCGACGAAAAGAAACGAGGCGCTCACGCCTGCGCGGCGGCGCGCGGGGCGGTACCAGGGGCCCTCGAAAGACCCCCGGAGGGGGGCCGCGGGGGGGCTCCAGAGGGCGAGGGCATCGACGCGATCGGACGATCTGGTTTGACCCGCGCCTGCGTCGGCTGCTAAACCCGCACCGATGGCACCACGGAGTCACAGTCAAGGGCTATTTACATGTCAACACCACGGTCGCTATAGTGCCTCCCGACGGCAGCGACTCGGGGCTGACCGGGGAAGCAACCACCCTCCCCGACCCCCACCATCCACCACGGACGCCGGCTGATGGGCCTCTTCTCACGTAGCAAACCGACGATCGGACTGGACATCGGGTCCAGCCACGTCAAGCTGATGCAGCTTGAGCAGACCCGCAGCGGGGAGCATCGGCTGGTGGCGTTCGGCATGACCGAGCTGCCGCCCGAGGCGATCGTCGATGGCGCGGTGATGAACACCAATGTCATCGTCGATGCCATCCGCGATCTCATCCAGAAGCACCGCATCAAGACGAAGCACGCGGTGGTCTCGGTCTCCGGAAACGCGGTCATCATCAAGCGCATCAACCTGCCGCAGATGACGATCGACGAGCTCGAGGAGTCGATTCAGTGGGAGGCAGAGCAGTACATCCCCTTCGACATCAACGACGTCAACATCGACGTGCAGATACTCGAAGGCGCCTCGGAGTCGGCGGGCCAGATGGAGGTGCTCCTCGTCGCCGCCCGCAAGGAGCTGGTCAACGAGTACCAGTCGCTCATCCAGCAGGCCGGGCTGCGGCCGGTGGTGGTCGACGTCGACGCCTTCGCCATCGCCAATATGTTCGAGGCCAACTACGAGGTGCCCGAGGAGAGCATCGCCCTCATCAACATCGGCGCCAGCACCGTCAACATCCACGTCTTGCGAGGAGGCGTCAGCGCCTTCACCCGCGACATCGGCATGGGCGGCCGGCAGTTCACCGAGGAGATCCAGCGGATGCTGAACATCTCCTACGAGGAGGCCGAGGCGATGAAGGTCGGCGGCGATGAGCGCGACGCCGACGCCGTGGTGCCTGAGGAGATCGAGAAGGTCCTCTCCAGCGTGGGCGAGAACCTCGCGACGGAGATCCAGCGCTCGCTCGATTTCTATCTGTCCACCTCCGCCGACACTGGGTTGTCGCGCCTGTACCTGTCGGGTGGCGGGGCGCGGACTCCCGGACTCGCGCGGGCCATCACCAACCAGACCAACCTGGGCACCGAGATCATCGATCCGTTTCGCAAGATCCAGATCGACGAGCGCGAGCTGAAGTCGGCTCATCTCGGCGACATCGCCCCGCAGGCTGCGGTGGTGGTCGGCCTGGCGCTGCGGAGGGCGCGCGACAAATGATCCGCATCAACCTCCTCCCGCTTCGCGTCTCTCGCAGACAGGAAGCTGTACGCCGCGAGCTGATCCTCGTGGGGATCGTCGCCGTCGGGCTGGCGGCGTTCCTGGGCGTGGTGCAGACCACCCAGAACATCCAGGTCAACCAGATCGAGCAGGCCAACGCGGCGCTCGCCCGAGACGTCGGAGAGAAGAAGGAGATCGTCCAGGAAGTCGACGCCGCCGAGAAGCTCAAGGAAGAGCTCGGCAAGAAGCTGGCGGTCATCAAGCAGCTGAAGGCCAACAAGACCGGCCCGGTTCACCTGCTCGATCAGCTCTCGATCGCCTGCCCGGACAAGCTCCAGCTCCAGACCCTCGACGAGAAGCGCTCGCGTCTACAGATCACCGGAATCGCTGTCAGCAATGAGATCATCTCCGAGTTCCTGAGCAACCTCGAGGACAGCCGATACTTCGACGAGGTCTACCTGAACGCCATCGATCAGGCGGAGCAGGACGGCGTCAAGCTCAAGAACTTCTCGATCACCGCGCGTCTGGTGCTCCCGGGGACCAAAGAGGAGGCCGCGGCCTCCGAACCGGCTGAGGGATAGGAGCCGCAGTGCAGTTCACGGCCATCATCGAGCGCCTCGCGAAGATCCCACGGGTCCAGCGCCTGCTCATCTACAGCGGCCTGTACGTCATCATCGCCGTGGCGTACTTCGTCCTGCTCTACCTGCCGACCTCGGCCAGCCACAGCGCCGCCAAGAAGAAGCAGGGCGAGCTGCGGACCCAGCTCCGTCAGGTCGAGGAGCGCGTCCGCTATCGCGACGTCTTCAACCAGGAGCTGGACGAGCTGATGGCCGACCTCAAGCAGGCCCTCAAGGAGCTCCCCAACGACCGGGAGATCCCTGGACTGCTGAAGGGCATCAGCGCGCTCGGCAAGCGGGTCGGGCTGGAGGTCAAGAAATTCCAGCCGCTGCCTGAGGTGAAGCGCGAGTACGTCGCGGAGGTTCCGGTAGAGCTGGAGCTGGAGGGCAGCTTCCACGAAGTGGCGATGTTCTTTGACCGCCTCTCCAAGATGAACCGAATCGTCTACGTACAGAACATCGAGATCGGCGAGCCCGGGCAGCGCGGCGGCAAGGTCTACCTGAAGGTGGCCGGAGAGGCCGTGACGTTCCGCTTCCTCACCGAAGCCGAGCTGGAGAAGCTGAAGACCGAGCGCGGCAAGAAGGGCAAGCGCCGTAAGCGTCGCAAGGGGGCGAAGTGATGTCTCGCAGAGCGATGTCGGGCGGGCCGGTGTTGGGCAGGGTGCTCATGCTGACCGGGCTGATCCTCCTGCCGGCCTGTGACCTGGTCTCCGGCGAGGGCGAAGGCGGCAGCGGCGGAAAGGCCACCACCACGAAGGCGGTCGGCCCTCGGGAGAAGACCGCTCGGAAGAGCGCGCTGGATGAGGCGATCGCGGCCCAGGAGAACTACGTCTACAACCCTATCGGAAAGCGCGATCCGTTCCGGTCGTTCCTGACGGTGGGGGAGGGCGGGTCGGTCGACGACACGCCGCGTACGCCGCTGCAGCGCTACGAGCTCGACCAGTATCAGCTCGTCGGGATCATCTGGGGGATCGATCGCCCGCGGGCGCTGGTCCAGGACCCCGACATGATCGGGCACGTCATGGAGATCGGGACCTACATCGGTAAAAATTGGGGGAAGGTGACGCAGATCACCAGCTCCGAGGTCGTCGTCACCGAGGAATTCCAGAACATCGATGGCGAATTGATCGTCAATAACATCAGCATGGCGTTGCCCTTCGTCGGCGACGGCAGCAACCGATGAGGTGCAGCATGCGTCCAGGTTTCTTCGCTTTGATGAGTGGGGCCTTGGTCGGCTGCGCTACGAACGGTGAGGCAGCGGCGCCGGCCGAGGCCCTCGCGGCCCACCCGCCGGTCGTCAAGAGCGCGGTCACGGGGATCGTGTCCGCCGGGGACCCCTACACATACAATCCCATCGGCAAGCGCGATCCGTTCCGCGCGTTCATGGGGCCGGACATCGATCCCCTCCCGCCGGGCAGCACTCCGCTTCAGCAGTATTCGCTGGATGAGCTGGCGCTGGTCGGGGTGGTGTGGGGCATCGACCGTCCACGCGTTCTGGTACAGGACCCCGATCAGGTCGGGCATGTCGTCGAGATTGGGACCTACATCGGCGACAAATGGGGGCGGGTGACCCAGATCACTCCGACCCACATCGTCGTGACCGAGGAGTATCTCCAGGGTGGGGGGCTCAACGGTCGCGATGAGCTGGTCACGAGCAACATCAGCATGGCGCTGCCCGTCGAAGGAATGGGGAGCGTCCGGTGAAGGCACGGTGCAGAATGCGTAGAGTCGCCAGTTTTTGTAGAGTGGGAACGCGAAGCGCCCGGCTGGCGCTGATGGCGCTCGGTCTCGGTCTCGCGCTGAGCGCGCCGCCGTCCGCCTGGGCTGCGTCCGAGACGACGCTGGAGTCCGTAGAGGTCACCAGCGGCGACACGCTCGAGGTCCGCCTGCGTCTGGCCGGTGCGTCCGGCGAGGCTGCGGTCAGCACGTTCGACATGGAGGACAAGACCGTCCTGGTGATCGACATCGCCGACTGTCGGCCCTCCGACGATCTCGCGGCGATCACCGGCGACGGTGGTCTGCTCGATCGCGGCGAGGTCGTCAGCTTCGACGATCAGCAGGGCACCATCGGGCGCGTGACGCTCTACTTCACGGCGTCCGTCTCCCACAGCTTCCGCGTTGAGGGCGGCGAGGTGGTCGTCCGCGTCACCCCGCTGGCCGCCACGGAGCCGGTGGCCGAGGCCCCCGCGGCCGATCCCATGGCCGACGCGCTGGCATCTGCGTCCACCGGAACGATCGACGACGCGCCGCGCCAGCTCAGCGGGCCCGATCAGCTCGGCGGCAACGTCTCGGTGGCGTCGCTCGACTTCCAGAATCTCGACGCGATCAGCCGCGTTGTCATCGGCGTCGCCGGCACCACGCAGTTCACCACCAGCCAGCCGCAGACCCGTCTCATCGTCGTGGATATCCCCGGGGCGTTCCTGCCTCGGTCGCTGCGGCGCGTGCTCGACACCAGCGACTTCCTCTCGCCGGTGCGCTCCGTCCGGGCCTACCGCACGTCGTCTGGCGCGCGCGTGGCGATCTCCCTGCGCAGCGACGCACAGTACAGCGCAGTCATCGATGATCAGGGGCTCATCGCCGTAGACGTGGTCATCCCCGAGCGCATGCTCACAGAGCGCGCCACCGCCGAGCAGGAGTACTCGACGGTGAGCCCGTCGGGCTCCGACGAAGGCCTGTCGAACGCCTACCAGGAGGAGCTGATGATCAGCGAGTCGGGGCACACCTCCGATCCGCAGGCGGTCTTCGGCCAGGGCGCGGGCTCCAACGACCCCTCGTCGCTGCTGGGGATGGCGTCCGGCTTCATGGTCGACAACTCCTCGGCGTCGTCGCTGCCCTACGCGGGGCGCAAGATCTCGCTCGACTTCGTCAACGCCGACATCCACAGCATCTTCCGGCTCATCTCCCACGTCTCGCGGCTCAACATCGTCTCCGGCGATGATGTCAAGGGCGAGGTGACGGTCCGGATGGTGGACGTCCCGTGGGATCAGGCGCTGGCAGCGATCCTCACCGCCAAGGGGCTGGGATCGCAGCGATTCGGCAACATCGTGCGCATCGCGCCGATCGAGACGATCAAGTCCGAGCAGCAGTCCGCGCTGGAGGCCAAGCGGGCCCAGGAGGAGCTCACCGAGCTTCAGCTCCTCGTCCTGCCGCTGAACTACGTGCAGGCCAGCCAGATGCAGAGTCAGATCGAGACCCTCCTGTCTTCGCGGGGGAGCGTGCAGGTCGATCAGACGTCCAACCAGCTGATCATCCAGGAGTCCGAGGACAAGCTGGCGCAGATCCGTGAGCTGGTCCGCCACCTCGACAAGGAGACGCCGCAGGTGCTCATCGAGGCCCGCGTGGTCGAGGCCAACAGCAACTACTCGCAGGCGCTCGGGATCGAGTGGGGCGGCGAGCTCGATGCGACGGCCAGCACCGGGTACGGCACCGGCCTGTTCTTCCCCGACGGGGTGGGGGTCTCTGGCGGTCAGACGACCGGCGGCGGGGCGCTGTTCCCGTATACAGCAGGCTCCGACAACATGATCGTGGACATGGGCGCGGAGGCGTCCACTTCCTCGCTGGTCCTCAACCTGGGCAGCATCCCCGGGCTGATCGATCTCGACGCCCGCCTCTCGGCGATGGAGACGGACGGCTGGGGCAAGGTCATCTCCAGCCCGCGCGTCACCACCCTCGACAACAAGTCGGCTTCGATCTCGCAGGGTCAGAAGATCCCGTACCTGTCGACGTCGTCTGGTGGAACCTCCGTGCAGTTCGTGCAGGCCTCTCTGCAGCTCAACGTGACGCCGCACATCACGTCGGACAACAAGGTGTTCCTGAAGGTGATGGTCAACAACGACCGCGCAGACTTCTCGCAGCTTGTCCAGGGTCAGCCGGCCATCCAGATCAAGGAGGTCGAGACCGAGCTGCTGGTCGCTGACGGCGACACCACGGTGCTCGGCGGGGTGTTCTCGACGGAGCAGAGCTTCAGCCAGGACCGCACGCCAGGGCTCAGCAAGATCCCGCTGCTGGGGTACCTGTTCAAGAACTCCGCCGAGGCGCTCACGCGGAACGAGCTGCTGGTGTTCATCACGCCGCACATCGTGACCAAGCCAGCGGATGCGTAGAGACGCGCGGGCGCGGGTCGGGGAGCGCGCGCGGTGACCATCGTCCGCGTCGCTCTCGGCGATCGCAGCTACCCCATACACATCGTCCAGGGTGGCCTGGAAGGTCTCGGCGTGGCCGCGGCCGAGGTGCTCCCGGTCGGTCTGGTGATGGTCGTCACCAACCCGGTTGTGGGCGCTCTCTACCTCGAGGCGACCCTGACGAGTCTGCGCGCCGCGGGGTTCGCGCCCGTCTCCATCGAGATCCCCGACGGGGAGGCGCACAAGACCGCGCAGACCTGGCTCGCCCTGGTCGAGGACCTGCTGACGGCCGGGATGGATCGCCGCACACCCGTGATCGCCCTGGGTGGAGGGGTCACTGGAGACATCGCCGGCTTCGCCGCCGCCACGGTGCTTCGGGGAGTGCCGCTGGTGCAGGTGCCCACCTCGCTGCTCGCGATGGTGGACAGCTCTGTGGGCGGAAAGACCGGCGTGAACAGCCCGCGGGGCAAGAACCTCATCGGCGCCTTCCACCAGCCCAGGCTGGTCTACGCGGCGCTCGAGACCCTGCGCACGCTGCCGGACGCCGAGAGCCGCAGCGGGCTGGGGGAGGCCGTCAAGCACGGCGTGATCCGCGACCCCGAGCTCCTCGACTTCTGCGAGACGCAGGCCGCTGCGGTGTCTGGCTTCGATCCCTCGGCGCTGGGTGTGCTCGTGGAGCGCTCCTGTCGGGTGAAGGCTGCTGTCGTCGCCGCCGACGAGCGCGAGGGCGGGCTGCGCGCGATCCTCAATTTCGGCCACACGGTCGGCCACGCCATCGAGAACGCGCTGGGCTACGGCGAGCTTCGCCACGGCGAGTGTGTGGCTATCGGCATGGCTGCAGAGACGCGCTGGGCCGCGAACACGGGCG
Organism: uncultured Enterobacterales bacterium; assembly: GCA_964464515.1. GTDB lineage: Bacteria > Myxococcota_A > UBA796 > UBA796 > UBA2385 > CAYXGP01. Next base: position 33,818 of record CAYXGP010000027.1, on the reverse strand, counting down.
CGTGCTCGGTCGCGCAGGCTGAGCGACTGGAGCGGATCATGGCAGATCTGGGACTGGTCGCGGCGGCCCCTCTGCTGTCTCAGGCGCGTCTGCTCGAAGCTGCGCGCGCTGACAAGAAGCGGTCGCGTGGTACACTCTCGCTGCCGGTCGTCACCCACCTGGGGTCGGTGCAGCTTCGCACGGTTCCTGTGGGCGCACTGCCCGAACTCCTCAGATGCATCCCCGGACCCCGATCCGAACTGGAGCGCAGATCATGAAGGCAATCATGAAGACACAGACACGCTGGGCTCTGTTGGCGCTCGCAGGCGTCGCATGCAACGGCGGTCCCTACCGCGCGGTGGAGGGCGACACCGTGAGCGTCACCCCGTCCGACATCACCTTCCTGATCTCCTCCGCCTTCGACGAAGAGGACAACGTCGGTCAGGTGGATATCCTCGATATCACTGTCTACGACTCCGAGGGCATACCCAAGCCCAGCACGGAGGTCGAGGTGCAGGCGCCGAGCTGGGGGCTGTATGTGATCCCCGACGGCGCCGTTCGCCTGGTGGACTACCCGTACGCCCCCGATGACTGGCAGACCGCGCGCGATGATGTCTGCAAGGACGACTCCGGCGCCTTCGACAACACTGAGGAGTGGTGCGCCTGGTACTACGACACCCTCAGCGGCCAGTACTACCAGTTCGGCAGCGAATACGCCGATGCAGACACATCCGACTACGACGGCTACAAGCCCGACTACCTGATCGGCGAGACCGACAGCTACGGCCAGCTCCGGATCTACTCCTTCCTCGACGCCGTCGCCATCGATCGTGACGTCAACGGGGATGTCACCGGGGCGCTCCCGCAGCAGCTCTACATCACGATCCGCGTGGCCGACACCGAGGCGATCTACACCGGCCAGGAGTAGTCGCGTCGATGCGCGTCCTGCTGCTCAATGGGCCCAACCTCAACCTGCTGGGCACGCGCGAGCCGGAGCACTACGGGCGCACCACGCTTCCGGAGCTGGTCGCGCGGCTGCGCCGTGAGGCGGCTGCGCTCGGTCTCGCGCTGGAGGACTTCCAGTCCAACCACGAGGGGGCGCTGATCGATCGCGTCCACGCCGCGCGCGGGCAGGTCGCCGCCATCGTGATCAACCCCGGCGGTCTCACCCACACCAGCGTCAGCCAGCCC
>CAYXGP010000027.1:25435-32638 GCA_964464515.1 uncultured Enterobacterales bacterium | reverse complement strand
CGCGACGCCCTCGCGGGCGTCGAGATTCCGTTCGTCGAGGTGCACCTGTCGAACATCCACGCGCGGGAGCCGTTCCGACACAAGAGCATGCTGGCGGATCTCGCCATCGGACAGATCGCCGGATTCGGGCCGACCAGCTACGTCCTGGCGCTGCGGGCGCTGGCTGCTCGCCGGGAGGCGAAGGATGGACCTGGATCGGATTGATGCGCTGCTGCGCATCCTGCGCGCGCGCGGGGTCGAGCGCCTGGATTACGAAGATGAACACATCAAGATAGCGATCCGCATGCGCCCCGAGCCGACGCAGACCCGCGACGACCCGCCGCCGTCCACGGACTGACGAGGAGAGACCGCTTTGGCGACTCAACGCGACCGCATGGAACAGGAGGCGATGCGCTTCCTGCAGAAGGGCCAGACCGATCGGGCGATCGAGAAGTACGTCGCCATCCTGCGCGACAATCCGCGCGATCGTCGCCTGAGACAGAAGATCGCCGACCTCTACTTCAGCGTGGGCCGGCACAAGGAGGCCGAGAACCACTACCGGGCGGTCGCCCGCACGATGTCCAAGGGCGGCCACCACCGCCAGGCGGCGACGATCTACGAGAAGCTGCTGGGGATCAAGAAGGACGACATCGAGCTGAAAGGGCTGTACGCCGACGCTCAGCTCGCCGCCGGCTACCCCGCCAAGGCGAAGGACACCTACCTGGGGCTGGTCGAGGCGCTCAAGAAGAACTTCCCCGACGAGGCCGTGCCCTTCATCCTCAAGCTGATCAAGCTGGAGCCGGGGCACTTTCCGTACAAGGTCCAGTACGCCGAGCTCCTCGAGGCGGCGGCGCAGACCAACCCGGCCTATCTCGAGTGGCGGTCGCTGGCCGGGGAGTCGCGCCGGCTGGGGCGCACCGACGACCGCGCGAAGTTCCTTGAGTTCGCCTTGCGCCTCAAATCGGATCAGGCCGAGGTGGCCCTCGAGGCCGCCGACGCTCGTCTGGCCCTCGGCGACGTCAACCGCGCCCTCCGGCACATCCGCACCGCCTACGAGGCGGACGTCTCCACCCCGGCGACGCTCGATCTGCTCGGTCGCGCGCTGGAGCGGCTGTCGCTGCGGGAGAGCGCTCGCCAGGTGTGGGTGCAGCTCGCGGAGGTCCGCCGCGCCGCGGGTGACGCCCCCGGGCAGGCAGACGCCCTTCGCCACGCCCTGAGCTGCGGCGAGGACGACCCGGCGATCGTCGCGCTGCTGGGTGACGCCGATCGCGCCGCCGAGCGCCTGAACATGCGGCTGACCGCCCAGCCGTGGGCCATGCCCGTCAACGAGGTCGCCGCCACCGCGGTGGTCCGCGCGGAGATTCAAGATCGCTACGGCTTCCCGGAGCTCGCGCGGGAGACCCTCGGGGCTGCCGGGGACTCCCTCGGCGTTCAGGTGGCGCTGGCAGAGATGCTGGTGAAGACGAGTGAACACGACGCCGCCGTGGCGCTGCTGGAGTCTCTGCGTCCCACCGGTCAGGCCGCGCAGGACATCTCGGTTCGGATCGCCGTCATCCAGGGACGCCCCGAGCTGGAGTCCGGCGCAGATCTGCTGGACGAGCTGGTGGATGAGCCCTGGGGAGACGACGACGACGATCTGTTCGATGACGACGACCTCGGCGCAGGCGCTGATCTCGGCGACGATCTGGACGACGACGATCTCGAAGACTTCGAGGATGACCTGGACGACGACGAAGATCTGGAGGACGACCCCACGGACATGGGGGAGTCCGACGAGGAGGAGGGCGATCGGCTCTCTGCGGCGGGAGACCTCGCGGGCGCCATGTCGGCCTATCGGCGGGTGCTGGGGGCCGATCCCACCAACGAGTCGGCCCTGATGAAGCTCGGGGAGCTGATGTCCGCGGCCGACGATGCGCGTCCCGCTCCCGCGCCGTCCGTCGCGTCCGATGAAGACGCGTTCGACTTCGACGACGACAGCGCCTTCGACTTCGACGACGATCCGGGGTTCGGTGATCTGCTGGACACGCCCGCCTCAGCGCCGACCCCGGCCCCGGTGGCGGCTCCTGCTCCCGCGCGCCGCGCGGCGTCGGCCCCCTCTTCTGAGCTGGCCGACGCGCGAGCATGGCTGATGGTGGGCCGCGCCGACGCCACGCTCGCTGCGCTGGACGAGCCGGAGACTCTGGAGGCCGGGATCCTCGCGGCCCGTGCCCACTGCCTCTCCGGCGATCCCCGCGCCGCCGTCAGCGTGCTCCGAGACGTGCTCGATGAGGCGCAGGAGAGCGATCCCCGCTTCGCGGAAGCCGTCTTCGAGCTGGCGCGTTGCTACGCCCGACGCGGGAAGGTCCGCGCCGCTCGGCGCTCCCTCGACGAGCTGGACGATCTCGATGATGCCGCAGCTGTTCCTGCCGAAGACGTGGCGTCGCTGGCGCGCGGCCTGGAGCTCCTGGGCAGGTGATCCCCGCCGAAGGGCCTTGCCGGTGAGGGAGAGGCCGCTTACTTTCGAGGGCGGTGCTGCTTTTGAAGGCATCACTGGTTTTGAGGATGGTGCTGGTTTTGAGGCCAGTGCTGGTTTTGAGGACGGTGCGGGCGTAGCTCAGTTGGTAGAGCACGAGCTTCCCAAGCTCGGGGTCGCGGGTTCGAGTCCCGTCGCCCGCTTTGTTTCCCTCAACAGGCCCGGCGTGCCCCAGCAACGCAGCAGGCCCCAGCGTTACTGTCGCTCACGGAGAGCGCGCGGGCCGCGCCGAGGCGAACGTGGGTCGTAGCCGACGCTGGGTCCTGGCAGCGGGCCTTACGGCCGCGACAGCCCTCGGGGTGGCGGGCACCTGGGCCTACCGCAGAGCGCCGAGCGTGCTGGCGCGTCTGTTCGAGCAGGCCATCGAGTCCGCCACCGGAGAGCGTGCAGTCGTCGGCTCGGTGGACATCTCCCCCCTCACCGGCGTGGTGCGGGTCGACGGGCTGGTGATCCAGCACCGCAGCGAAGACCCGCTGGAGGACGGTATGACGGTGGCTTCGGTCGCCAGCCTCCGCGCGGCGCTGGGCTGGGAGCGCGGGCTGCGTCTCCAGTCGCTGCGACTGGAGCGCCCACGAGTGCGACTCCACCTCGACGCCGACGGCCTGCGAGAGCTCGGCGGCCTCGGAAGCGGAGGCGACAAAGAGCCCGGCGCGCTCGACCCCGACGACGTCATCTCGGTGCTCGAGATCCACGACGGGCGCTTCGAGCTGGAAGCGGAGGACGCCGCGGTGCGTCTGCACGGCCTGCGGGCTGCGCCGGATCCGGCGGGCGGCGCGCGGCTGGTCGTGGAGTCCGTTTACCTGCGGAGCGGCGCGCTGGAGCAGCGAGCGCGCGACCTCACGCTGCCGGGCGTTCGCGTCACGACGGATCGGGTGGTGCTTCCCGACATCTCGGTGGCGTTCGACGATGTGCGGGTCGAGGGTCAGGCCGCGGCGGCCCTGAACGGTCCGCTGAACGGCCACTTGAGCCTGCAGGTCGATCTCGCCCCGCTGATCGGTCGGCAGGCGCCCGCGGTGACCGGGACGGCGGACGTGGACGTGGCGCTCGGGGGAGACCTCTCGTCACCGGAGATCTCCGGTGGGGTGCTTCTCGGTGGCGTGCGGGTGGGGGACAGCCCGGAGATCCCGCAGGTGCATGCGCGGTGGGCGTGGGCATCTCCGGAGATCTCCTTCGAGCGCCTGGAGACCCGCTGGGCCGAGGGGCACCTCACCGCCAGCGGTGCCATCGATCCGTTCAGCGGCGCTGTGCGGGCGCAGGTCGCAACCGAGGGGCTCTCGCTCGCGGCCGCGCTGACCGCGCTGGGTGCCTCCGAGGCCCCGTGGGTGGAGCTGGAGATCGACGGGGAGGCCGCGGTCAGCGGCACCGTTCGCCCCCTGGCGCTCGCTGCCGACGTGACGCTGGCCGGCACCGATCTGCGGGTCGCTGGCGGCCCGGTGGCCACCCATCCGATGGTCTTCGGATTGCCCCGCCTGGAGGCGGACGCCCTCGTGGAGATCTCCACGGAGTCGGTCGCGGTCGACGTCAGCCATGTCGCCAGCCCGTGGTCGGCGGGCACCGCGCGCGCGCTGTTCGACCTGGGCACCGCCAGCGATCCGGGGGGCGGCGCCTCGAAGAAGCACACCATGGACCTCTCGGCACGGCTGCACCAGCTCACCTTCGATGAGCTGCGACCCCTGGGCGGTCTGGAGCTGTCGGGTCACGGGGCCGGCGCGGTGCGGGTACACGGACCGCTGTCTTCGCTGCGGGTGGATGGCGCGGTGAGCGCCCGGCGGCTCGCGTTGGAGGAGACGCACCTGGCCGATCGGATCTCCGCGCGCCTGTCTTCGGATCTGCGAACCCTGCGACTCGACGACGTCGCGGCGGTGGTGGGCGGGACTGCGTACGGCGGCCAGTTTGCTTACGACTTCACCGAGGGCCGCCTCACCACGGACGTGCGCTGGGACGACGGCCGCGTGGAGGATCTGCTGACCGTGGCGGGGACGTCTGCGCCGGTGGACGGTCGCGTGGGGGGCGCGATGCGCCTGTGGGGAGACCCCTCCGCGCTGGACGGTGAGGTCTCGCTGGAGCTCACCGACGTCGATCTGCTGGGCGAGCGGTTCGACACCGGCGGGGGGCGGGCGCGCCTCGACGCGGGGATGCTCACCATCAACCAGCTCTCGCTGAGCCGCGCGTTCGGGCAGGAGAGCGTGCTGCTGCGGGGGAGCGTGCGCCCCAGCGGCGAGCTCTCCCTGGGGCTGGTCACCGGGGGGCTGGTGCTGGAGGAGTTCGACCAGCTCGTCCAGGCGTCTCCCAGGCTGCGCGGACGACTCGACGTGGACGCCTGGATCGAAGGCACGACGTCCGCTCCCGAGGTGCGCGGTCGCGTGACCCTCCGAGACACCTGGGTGGGCCGCAACCCCATCGGTGACAGCACGCTGGAGCTGGCGCCCATCCCCGGAGGGATCGCGGTGCGGGGAGACGCCGCCGACGCTGCCATCGCCGTCGACGGTCACGTGGCGCTCTCCGGGGCGGCGGAGTGGGAGCTCACGGCCGATCTGGTCGGCGTGCCGCTGCACGTCTTCCGGCCGGTCGCCGCTGACGGGCGGCCCATCCGGTCGCTGCTCACCGGCGAGGCGAGGGCCAGCGGAGCCCTCCGCGCTCCCCGCGCCCTGGCCGATCTGAACCTCACCGCACAGGCCGTGAGCCTGTCGTGGGGGACGTACATGCTCAGCAACCGGGGCCCGGTGTCTCTGCACATCTCCCAGGACGGGCGGGTCGTGGTGGACGACCTGGCGATGGTGGGCGGGCAGACGAGCTTCAGTTTCTCCGGGCAGCGGGCGCCCGACGGCCGGGTGGCGCTGGTCGGCGGTGGACAGATCGAGCTGGGTCTGCTGCCGATGGTGGTGCCCGATCTGCAGCGGGCTGCGGGGGTCGCGCAGGTGGACGTGGCCGTCTCCGGAGCGCCCGGGTCGCGCCGCACCCTGGTGCGCGCGGAGCTGAGCGACGGGCTGCTGGCGGGCGCGTGGTTCCCGGCGTCGTTCGAGGAGATCGGCGGGGTGATCGAGGCGACCGCCGACGGGTACGCATTCCACGATGTGAGCGGACGGCTGGGGGGCGGCACGTGGTCCGGGAGCGGGCGGATCGCCGCCCAGGACTGGGTGCCCGAGCGCTACGATCTCCAGGCGACGGTGCGGGGCGCGCGCGTGCGGTACTTCGACGATCTCCCCCCGTTCGTCGGCGACGCCTCCTTGACCTTTGATGGACCGGTGGGCGATCTGCTGCTGTCCGGCCAGCTCGACATCACGCAGATGACCTTCGCGGAGCGCATCGACTGGGAGGACTGGCTCCTGGAGGTGAGCAGCGACGCGCCCACCGCCGCGGGAGACACCGCGAACTACTTCGATCTGGGGCTGGACGTCATCGCCGATCGCACGATCCTGGTGCGCAACAACGTCGGCGCGCTCACGGCCAGCGCGCGCCTCAAGGTCATCGGCGACACCTCGCGCGTGGGCATGGTGGGAGAGGTGCGCGCGGAGCCGGGCGGGCGGGTGCTGTTCAAGGAGCGCGAGTTCGAGATCGAGCGCGCCGAGCTGCACTTCTCGGAGCCCTACGCGTTCGACCCGGCCCTCGATCTCGCGCTGGTGTGTGATCTGCGCGGGGCCGAGGACGAGTACACGGTGCACTACCTCATCTCGGGCTCGTACTCCGACTGGTACGCCTCCACGTCGTCGGATCCCTCGCTGCCCCAGGCCGACATCAACGCGCTGCTGCTGTTCGGGATGACCCGCGATGAGCTGGAGCGCTACGGCGGGCTGGGCGAGGCGTTGTTCGTCGAGGGCGGCGATCTGCTGGCGTCCAAGCTGGTCAGCCAGGGCATCTACGAGCTGGAGTTCCTGCCGGGAGAGCGGTGGCGTCCGCAGCGGATCGATCTGGTCTCGGGCACGGGGGATCGTGCGTCTGGTACCATCACCACCGAGCTGCGGGTGCTCGCGGAGTGGGATCTGGGCGCGGACACCACGCTGATCGTCGAGCAGAGTCCCACGCAGTGGTCGGAGAGCTACGTCGCCGTGGAGAAGCGCCTCGCGCAGAAGCTGTACGCCCGGAGCTACTGGTCCGGAGAGCGCGAGGGCGGCTCGCTCGGCGGACAGGGTGCGGTGGGCGTGGAGGCGCGCCTGCGGTGGGAGATGGACTGACAATCCGTGGAGTCAGCCGGTGCCTGGCGCTGTGCCTCGCGTTGGCTGCGCGGACGGCACACGCCGAGCCAGTGATGTGGTACATCGGCGTTCCGGTCGGCAACGTCACCCTCGAAGACCCCTCGGGCGGGCTGCCCGACGCCAACCTGCTGCCGCTGCTGTCGGTGGTCGCGGGAGATCCACTCGATCCGGGGGACGTCCGACACGACCTCGCCATCCTCATGCGGGCGGGCGAGTTCGCCTCCGCGCGGGCGCTCGCGGAGCCCTGGTTCACCCTCGACGAGGCGGGAAATCCGAGCGACGCCGTGCGGGTGATCTACCAGGTGGAGCGCGCCCCGCGGATCGCGGAGATCCGGTTGCGGGGGGTCGGCGGCGTCGCGCGGACGATCGTCCGCGAGGCCCTCGCGCTGCAGCCCGGGGCGATCTTCTACGCGGGAGACGAGGAGCCGGCGCGTCAGCGGGCGGAGCAGGTCCTGCGGGCGCGCGGGCGGGCGGGCGCCCCCGGGGGGGGGCGCCCCCCCGCGCGGCCCCCGGGCGACG
>CAYXGP010000027.1:9431-25425 GCA_964464515.1 uncultured Enterobacterales bacterium | reverse complement strand
GCGGGGGGGTCTGGGGGGGTAGGTGTGGGTGGGGGGGGGGGGGTGGCGGCTGGGGAGGGTGGCGGTCAGCCGCACGGAGGGGCCCGAGGGCATCGAGATCGACGTGCGGGTCTCGCGGGCGCGCCCCGAGCGCTACGGCGACGTGCGCGTCGTCGGCGGGGTGTTCGACGGCGCTCGCGACGATGATGGTCGCTTCGCGCGGCGCGCGCGTCGGCGCCTGCGACTGCGGCACGGCGTGCGGCCTGGCCGGCGGGTCGATCAGGAGGCGCTGGCGGAGGCGCTGGCGGAGCTGCGGGAGGGCATGGTGGACCAGGGGTGGCTCGGCGCCCAGGTCATCTTCCATACGGCCACGGGGGACGACGACCGGCGCGGGCGGGCCGTCCGAGACCTCACCATCATCGCGCGCCCGGACGCGCGTCTGACGTTCGAGCGGGAGCGGCGGGCGGGGCTGCCGCGGGCCTCGCGGCTCCACGAGGTGCTGGGGATCTACGCCGGGGAGCGCGTGACCGAGGCGTCCACCGAGGAGTTCGAGCGGCTGCTGATCAGATGGTTCGACGAGCGGGGCTACCGCGACGCCACCGTGAACGCGACAGCGGAGACCCGCGGCGTCGACGCGGCGATCCTGCTCTCCGCCGACCGCGGACAGCGGCACCGGCTCGATCGGATCGTGATCTCCGGCGACACCACCTTCCGCGACGCCGAGCTGGCGGGGGTGCTGCGACGGGCCGCGCCGCAGTCGCTGGGCCGCGGCGTGGTGGGCGGCGGCGGCCTGGACGAGGCCCGCAGCGGCCTGCGCGAGTACTACCGCGGACACGGCTACCTCCAGGCCGAGGTGAACCTCACCGCGACGCTCGCGACGGCGAGCTGGTGGCAGCGCTGGGACGTCCCGGTGGTGGTCGAGGTGATGATCGACGAGGGGCCGCGCGCGCACATCACCGCGCTGGAGACCAGCGGCGGTAGCGGCCTGGAGGGGCCCGTGATGGCGGGCTGGCGGCCGCTGCTGGGGGAGCCCTACAACCCTGAGGAGATCGATCGGCTCGCCCAGGAGGTCGCGCTAGCCTACCGCAACGCCGGGCACCTCTCCGCGGACGCCCGCGCGCTGGTCGAGCTCTCTGGGGACGGAGAGGGCGCCGAGATCGCGCTGCAGATCACGCCCCAGAAGCCGGTGCGTCTGCGCAGCGTGGTGGTGCGCGGGCACCATCGCACGCGGCAGGCGGTGATCGAGCGGCAGCTCGACGTGGAGGTCGGGCAGCCGGTGTCGCTGGCGGACATCGCGTCGAGTCGCGCCAATCTGTACGATCTCGACCTGTTCCGCACGGTCTCGACCGAGCTGATGGGCGAAGACCCGGGCACGCGCGATCTGCTCCTGCGACTCGACGAGAAGCCCAGGTGGCTGTTCGAGACGGGCGGCGGCGTGTCCAGCGATCAGGGGCTGCAGGCGCGCGGACAGGCCACTCATCGCAACCTGGGCGGCCTGGGACACCGCGCGAGCGCGCTGGGGCAGTTCGGCTACGCCTGGCAGGACGACGACTTTCGGCTTCTATTGGCAGAGCCGGTGTGGCGCGCCTCCCTGCTCTACGAGGCGCCAGATCTTCCGGCGCCGCGCCAGCGTCTCATCGCGGAGCTGCTGTTGCTGGAGTACGAGCAGGAGCGGACGTTCCGTCTGGTCCGATCCGGATTGGGTCTGGGGCTGCGCAGCGAGCTGGGGCGGCGCGCGCAGCTCTCTCTCGACACCTGGGGACAGCAGCGCAGACTCGACGACGTCGCGGCCGGCGCGCTGGTGGAGGGAGACCCGTGGCTGAGCCTGGTGGGTCTGGACGGTGATCCCCTGGGACAGCCCGCGCTGCCGTCGGAGCCGCGCTGGGTGGCGAGCGTCTCTGCGGCGGCCCACTTCGACGGGCGCGACGATCGATTCAACGCAACGCGCGGACTGCTGGCGTCCGGAGGGGTCTCGGTCTCTCGCGAGATGGTTGGCGAGACGCCGGTGATGCTGCGCAGCCTTGTCTCTGCAGAGGAGCTGATCCCCGTCGGTCGACTTGTACTGGGGGTCGGCGCGCGGACGGGCTGGGGCTATGTTCCAGGGGAGGGGACCACCCTCTCGGTTGAAGATCGGTTCACGCTGGGTGGGACGTCGAGCGTTCGGGGTTTTCGGTTGGATTCTCTCGGGCCGGCCAACCTCGCCGGGCGTCCGGAGATCCCGTTCCCCGATCAGATCGACCCCGCCGTCGAGACGTTCGCGCTGCGAGAAGAGCCGACCCAGTGGGTGCCCACCGGCGGCGACGCGATGTGGAGCCTTCAGGTGGGGCTGCGGGTCCCGCTGTCGATGCTGTGGACCGGCGGATCCGATCGCGCGTTCATCGTCGTCTTCTCCGATCTGGGCTCGCTCTGGTTCTCCGATCCGGGCGTCACGACGTCTTCGATGGACGACGCGCGGGATCAGGTCGTCCGCGCAGGCCTGGGCGCGGGACTTCGGCTGGCGACGCCCATCGGGGCGGTGGTGATGGATCTGGGGGTGAACCCCTGGCCGATCGCCGGGCGCGACGAGCCGCTGCTGGTTCCGCACCTGTCGCTGGGGCAGTTCTGATGATCGCCCGTCGCTCGGAGGCGCTACAATCCCCTCCTCCACGGAGCTGATGCATGATCCTGTTCGCCCTCTCTCTCTTCGCCTGCATCGACGGCGCGGACTCCGGGCACACCAGCCACCACACGCACTCCGAGACCTGCGGGGAGCCGGGCGACACCTACAGCGCGGGCATGACGCACGACTGCACCGACGGCGCCTGCAGCGTGGTGCTGGTCTCCGCCGATCCCGCCCCCCCCGACAAGGGCGACAACACCTGGACGCTGCGCGTCGAAGACACCACGGGTGCAGCCGTCACCGACGCCTCGGTCCAGCTCGTGCCGTTCATGCAGGAGCACGGCCATGGCACCAGCCCCGCTGAGTTCGCGGCGACCGCGGACGGGGAGAACTACGTCAGCGAGCCGATGAACCTGTTCATGGGCGGGCTGTGGGAGGTCACGGTCCAGGTGGAGGCCGACGGGGCCAGCCACGACGCGGTGTTCACGTTCTGCGTCCAGGGCTGACGGTGGCGCTGGCGGGGTGCGTCGCGACGGGCGGGGACTGCCTGGAGCCGCTGGACGGCGAGTGCGCGTCGCTGTACGAGCCGAACTTCGATCAGGTGTTCAACCAGACCCTCCTGCCGAGCTGCGGCGTGGGCGGCGCGAGCTGCCACGCCCCCGAGGGCACCGCGACGGACCTCGTGCTCGCAGACGCCCGCGACGCCTGGGCGCAGCTCACCGCGGGCGACTCCCCGCTGGTGGTCGCCGGCGATCCGGAGTGCAGCCCGCTGATGGAGCGCCTGGAGACCGGAGATCCGGAGCGGCTGATGCCCCCCGGCGCTCCCCTCTCGGACGAGGAGAGGTGCGCGATCCAGCGGTGGATCGCCGAGGGGGCCGCGCGATGATCATCGCCCTTCTTGCCCTGGGATGCCGCGTGGAGACGGGGCAGAGCCTGAGTCGCGACGAGCTGATGGACCCGCAGTCCTGCGCGGAGTGCCACCCGTCACACTACGCGGAGTGGTCCGGCAGCATGCACGCCTACGCAGGAGAAGATCCGGTGTTCATCGCGATGAACGCGCGGGGACAGCGCGAGACCGACGGGGCGCTGGGAGACTTCTGCGTGAAGTGCCACGCCCCCATGGCCCTGGTCGAGGGGGAGACCTTCGACGGCACGGATCTGGCAGAGGTCCCGGAGCACCTGCGCGGGGTGACGTGCTTCTTCTGCCACACGGTCGATGGGGTCACCGGCGATCACAACGCGTCGCTCTCGCTCTCAGGCGATCTGGTGATGCGCGGCGCGATCAGCGATCCGGTGGACAACGACGGGCACGCCTCGGCTTACGACCCGGGGCACGATCGCGAGGACGTCTCTTCGGCGGAGCTGTGCGGCTCCTGCCACGACGTCGTGACGCCCACGGACCTCCACCTCGAGCGCACCTACGCGGAGTGGCAGGGCACGATCTACGCGCAGGACATCGTGGGTCTTCGGCAGACCTGCGGGAGCTGCCACATGCAGGGCCGCGACGACGTGGCGGCGGACGTCGAGGGGGTGGGGCTGCGGCGGGTTCACGATCACCGGATGGCCGGCGTGGACCTGGCGCTGTCGACGTTCCCCGAGAGCGATCCCGCGCAGATGGAGGCCCAGCGCGAGGCGGTGCAGACCGCCCTCGACACCACCCTGCTGTCGGAGCTGATCGTGGTCGATCAGGGGGGCAGCACCGAGATCTCCCTGCAGCTCGAGAACGTCGCGGCGGGGCACTCCTGGCCCAGCGGCGCCGGACAGGATCGCCGGGCGTGGGTGCAGGTGCAGGTGTGGAGCGGCGACGAGATCTCGTGGCAGACCGGCGTGGTAGGGGAGGGCGTCCCCCTCGTGGATGTCGAAGACGGTGACACCTGGCGATTCGGCGATCGCCTCTACGACGCAGACGGCGAAGAGGTGCACATGTTCTGGGAGGCCCACAGCCTCACCACCACTGCCCTGCCGGGGCTCAGCGGCTACCAGCTGGACGATCCCGAGTGGGTGGACTCCCACGTGACGCGCACATGGTCGCTACCGGGGATCGTCGCCGACCGGGTGGAGGCGCGGGTGTTCATCCGCGCCATGGGCCTGGATGTGCTGGACTCGCTGATCGCCTCGGGTGACCTCGACCCCGCGCATCGCGACGCCATCCCGACCATCGAGCTGACCGCCGCGGCAGTGTCCTGGCCGCCCGAGGTTTCTGGGCGCTGAGCCTTGCACGGGGGGGAGCGCCGACGTATATGATCGGCGGCACGAGAGGTGGTCAGCCTTGCAACCCGGGTGGCGTTTCGCCACCCATGCAACAAGATATTCCACGCACCCCTGGTCCAATCTTGTCTGTGGGCGTGGGGGGGGGGGGGGGGGGGCCCGCCCCCCCCGGGGGGGGGGGGGGGGGGGGGGGGCCCCCCCCCCCCCCGCCCCCCCCGGCCGCGGGGGGGGGCGGGGCGGCCGGCCGATCACTTCTTGAGTTGATCGCCCCAGGCTGCAGATCAGCGAAGACTCCACCTCTCGTGCCGGCCACCCCACCTGAGCTCCGTCCCTGTACGAACTGGGCCCTGCATGGTCAGGCCTGCATGGTCAGACCTGCATGATCAGAGCCCGCAGTGTCAGAGACTGTTCAGAGACTGTTCAGAGACTGTTCAGAGACGGGGTGAGTGGAACAGCTCAGCGCGATGTTCCGGCCATCAGCGGCCGAGCATGCCCCGCTTCAGCGCACCGCTGGGAGGCGCGTCACCCAGGTAGATGCGCCACAGCGACTGCATGAAGTCGGCGCCAGGGATGGTGCCCTTCTCGGCTCCGCGCACGTTGATCGTGGTGCCGGCGCCCGGCACGTAGTCGAACCGGATCTCGTGGCTGGAGTGCACGGTCGCGAGCATTCCGTACATCTGCTGGAACCGCTCGCGCACAGCGTCGGCAGCGGGGTCCTTCGAGAGCCCCTCGTCGAACGCCTCGATCAGCTGCTCTTTGCTGACCGTGTTGTAGATGAACGTCATCGACAGGCGCTTGGGGACGTCGGCGCTGATCGCCTCGTCTGCTGAGCTGGTCTTCTGTGGCAGGTACAGGCTGCCCACATAGACGTCGATGATGACCTTCTCACGCAGCCCCATCCCGTTCAGGACGAGGGCGGTGCCTCCGACCTGCGCGGTGTCGGGCGCTTCGACCCCGGCGAGGGAGGCGGCGCGGGTGGTGAGCGAGAACAGGAGGCCGATGATGATTGGTGACATTCGCGGAGTATAGGCCAGGTGGCGAGCCTATGCGATGACCTCCACCTCGTCGCGCGAGACGCCTCGGATGAGGTCGGTCAACGCCTGCGCCCGATCTTCGTCCTCCCGCAGGACGTGTCGGAGCTGCCCCGCGAGATCCTTGGCGCGTCGGAAGGCGCCGACGAGGCTGCCGCTGATGTCGGTCTGGCACTGGATCCGCCCCATGATGTCGGCCAGACTCTGCCCGGTCGCCCACCACTGCCCGATGGGGATCATCATCGGATCCCAGGCCCACTGCGTCGCGCTCAACCCCTCGGCCTCTCGCATCATGTCGCTCTCGCAGATGCGGAGGATCGGGCGACCGACGGCGCGCCAGCGCGTACCGCCCGAGACCGAGGCGCCGCGGGGCAGCTCGGCGCACAGGCCACACAGGACGCCGAATGTGGTGCTCATCGGGAGGTCCTCGAACACCCCCTCCAGCAGCAGCTCGGTGACCAGGATGTCGGAGATCTGGATGTTCCGCAGGATGCGCGCCCCGGCGAGGAACTCGCCGTCGGCGGCCACGTACCCCCACCGGATGAGGAAATCGACCTTGTCCTGAAACTCGCGCCAGGTGCGCTGTCCGCCCTGCTCGGCGCGGGCGCGGAGCCGGCGGAGGCGCTTGAGCTGTCGCCGCATGCCGCGGGGCGCGGTGTCTCCGGGCACCCAACCGCGCGCGGTCAAGTCCGCCTCAAGCTGCTCCGCCTCGGCGCTGGAGCGGCGGGTGGTGACGGCGCGGCTGTGGGCCAGGAACGACTGCTCCACGAGGGTGCGGATGCGCTCCGGGCGATGGCGCTCCAGGAGGTTCACCACCGAGTTGAACGAGAGCGAGAACCGGCTGCGCACCGGCTCGGTGCGGCCCTTCGCGTAGTCGCGCAGGCGCGGGAGGGCGTCGGCGAAGTGGGGCGGGTCGAGCTTCACCACCACCAGCCCGGCGGCGTCCATGCCGCGGCGCCCGGCGCGTCCGGCGATCTGCATGAACTCGCGCGTGGGCAGCGGCCGGAGCTCGCGGCCGTCGTACCGGCGGGTGTCATCGAACACGACGGTCCGCGCCGGCATGTTGATTCCCAGCGCGAAGGTTCCGGTGCAGTACAGCACCTTGAGCAGCCGACGCTCGTAGAGCGACTCCACCAGCGACTTCAGGCTGACGTGCATGCCCGCGTGGTGGAAGCCGATCCCGCTGGCGAGCATCTGCGCCGTGCCGTCGTCCAGCGCCGCTGCCTGGATGGGGTCATCGCGGAAGGCGGAGAGCATCCGGCCGACCTCGGGTCGCTCGTCTTCGGAGAGGAGAGGGCCGCCGGGGAGCCGCCGCGCGAGCCCGCGCGCCATGCTCTCCGCTGAGCGCCGCGAGAAGACGAAGTACAGATACGGCGTGTGCTCGGGGGAGAGCATCCGGAACAGGTCGAGGTGGCTGGTGCGATGGCCGCGGCTGGCCTTGGGACCGCGTCGCCCCCCCCGCCGGCCTCTCCGCCGGTCGGGTCGGCGGGCCTGACGGGCGACGTCGTCGAGCGTGCGCAGGCCGCCCTCACGACACCCCACCCGGAGCGAGAGGGGCACCGCGCGCTTGTGCTCCTGGATGACCTCCACGGGACTTCCGCGGACGCTTCCCAGCCACTGCGCGAAGTCATGGACGTTGGAGAGCGTGGCGCTGAGTCCCACCACCTGCACCCGGCGGGGCAGGTAGATCAGCAGCTCCTCCCAGGTGGTGCCGCGCTCACGATCGTCGAGGAAGTGGATCTCATCGACGATCACCGCCGCGAGATCAGGGACCTCCTCGCCGACGAGCAGCATGTTGCGGAGGATCTCCGTGGTCATCACACGGCACGGAGCGTCGCGACGCACCACGAAGTCGCCGGTGACCAGCCCGACGGACTCCTCACCGTAGAGTCGGCAGTAGTCGCGGAATTTCTGGTTGGACAGCGCCTTGATCGGAGCGGTGTAGATCACCTGCTGCCCGCGCTCCAGCACCCGCTCCACCAGCCAGTCGGCGACCAGCGTCTTGCCGGTGCCGGTGGGCGCGCAGACCAGGGCGCTCCGCCCTGCCTCAAGGGCGGCGATGGCGTCGGCCTGGAAGCGATCCAGCGTGAGGCCGCGGTAGGTGGTCATGGCGCGCTCCACCCTGCTCGGGGATTGGACCCCACCTTCGGCCTGGGGGGCGGCGACGGCACCAGTGGTAGTCGCGTGGTCCGTCACATCAAGCGCAGGTTTCGCAGCAGGCGGTTGGCGGAGAGCTGGACCCGGTGTGGGTGCGCGCAGGCATCGCTCAGCTCTTTGTGCTCGGCGATGAGCACGGCCATCGCGTCTTCGGCGGTCTCGGCGGCCTTGTCGGGCCGCGCCAGACGCGCCTGGGTCTCGGCGAGGTGGTAGCGGGTGATGGCGACCGACGCGGGCAGCCCCCCGCTGCGGACCTTCTCCCACAGCACACGCTCGAAGATGGGACGGGCCTCTTCGGGCCTGCGGAGCACGAGCAGCGTGCGGCCGAGGGCCTCGCGGGTCCGCGCCACCATCAGCACCGGCGCCTGCGCGAGGATCTGATCCTGGAGGGCGTCCGCCAGGACCGTCTCGGCGCGGGAGGCCTGACCCAGATCGAGCAGCGCCAGGCCCAGCAGCCGTCGCAATTCGCTCTGATCAGCGGTGGACATCAGCGCGACGTTGCGCTCGCCGCATGCCGCCTCGGCGGCCTCGACGTTCCCCTGGTCGAGCAGCGCGCGGATGATCAGGAGATGCACCCGCGTGGTGAACGCGGCGGAGGCGTCGGTGGGCTCTTCTTCGCTGGCGGCCGGGGGCTCGCCCAGGCCGGCGAGCAGCGCGCGGAGGTGCTGCTCGGCCTGCGCCGCGCGGCCCAGCTCCAGCAGCCACCTGGCGAGCCGAAGCTGCGCCTGCTCTCGACTGACGTCTTCTGGCATCGCTCCGTGCTCGAGGGCAACGCGCCAGAGCCGCACCGCCGCAGTCGCGTGCCCCATCTTCTCGAACATCGCGTCGAGCCGGATGACCAGCGCGCGGAGCTGTCCCACGTCGAAGCGCGGACCCCAACGCAGCCAGGTCAGGAAGGCCAGCATCTCCGCGTCGCCTGTCTGCGGGAGGGCCTCGACCGGGGCGCCGGACGCGCGCACGAATTCCTGCCAGGCCGCCTCGGTGGTGGCCCAGCGCGCGCGCTGACGGATGTCCATCTGCTGCAGGTGCTCGATCGCGGCCTTGCAGTCGCGCTCGGCCTGGAGCGACCAGATGAACTGCGCATGCGCCAGGCGCGTGAGGCTCTCGCGGAACGCGGGCTCGGTCCAGTAGGCGTGGCCGCCGCCAGCGCCGTGGCGCTGCCAGAGCTGCACGCCGTTCCGCTCGGGCTGCGTGAATCGCGTGGTGACCGCGCGGACGGCGCCGCTGTTGACCACGTGCCCGAGCACTTCGAGCGGGATGAGGTCGCCGCCGCAGGCCGCCAGCACCATGACGCGCACCTGATCGGCGTCGAGGGGCTGAAAGCGAGCCTGAGCGAGATCGGTCCAGGAGGGTCCGGTGGGGCGCTTTCGCAGCCGCCCCAGCAAGCCGCCGGTCTGCGCGAGACCCCAGCGCTTGTTCTGCTGGACGACGAGTCCGCGCGCCTTCCAGCGCATGAGCAGGCCCGCGACCACCCCCGGAGGACGGGTCTCGCCGTCGCCGGAGCCGACCCACAGGGCGTCGACCAGGGCGGAGTCGGTGTTGCCCAGCTGGGCCTCGAGGAAAGCGGAGATGTCTGCACGCTCCCAGTAGCCCTGGGTGCGGAGCACGAGCAGCCCGGGGGGCGACGACGGCAGGCTGCGGCACGGCTGGCACGGGGCGTCGCCGGTGACGGGGAGCGTGGCGATGAACCACGCGCCCGGCCGGTGCGCGGTGAGGGCGGCGGTCCAGTCGGAGATGCGCTGCAGGCCCGCGGGGCCCTCCAGCTCCCACTCCTCGGCCAGGAAGATCGGGATACGCCGGGTGTCCGCGGGGGCCTCGACCACCACCACGCCCGGGATCCCGTTGGGATCGAACTCACCGAGGATGCCGCGGAGGGTGGTGAGGAGGGTGTGGTCCTGGGTCCAGCGGAGGCCGACCGCAGAGCGGCTGTGGGCGATGGAGTCTGCCTGTCTTGGAGCCATCTTCGCGGCGATGGCCCGCGCGAGGGTCTTTCGTCCGGAGCCGGGCGGGCCCACGACGAGCACCACCCCCCCCGCGGCGACGCTGCTCTGCGACAGAAAGGTGCCGAACTGCTCATCGAGGAGCTGTTTGGAGTGACCGATGGGGATCATCGACTGCATCGAGTGGGCTGGGCTGGACAAACCGGTCTATCCCGGGAAGCCCGGCCCCGCACCGTGATCTCCGGGTGTTGCCGTAGAGCCTGTGGCGGGTGAGGCTTCGTTTCTACCCGCGAGCGGCGCTTGTCTGAAGAATTGCCCACGACACAAGCCACGAACCGTGTCCAGGCGGCCCTCTCCCGTCACCTGGGCCGCGCCGTGGTGATCCGCTCGATCACGCCGCTGGCCGGCGGCGCCTGTCAGGAGAACCTCCGGGTTGATCTGGAGATCGACGGGACCCCCGCGACGTGGGTGCTGCGCTCGGACGCCGCGGCGTCGCTGCCGGGCAGCATCGGTCGCGCGGCGGAGTACGCGGTGATTCAGGCGGCGGTGGCGGCGGGAGCGCCGACGCCTCCGGTGCGCTGGCTCAGCCCGGGGTTGCTTCGCGCGGGCGCGGACGCGTACTTCATGGAGTGGAGAGATGGCGAGGCCGTGGCGGCGCGGGTGCTGCGCCGACCGGAGCTGGCGGAGGCCCGCAGGGGGCTCATCGGTGAGCTGGTCGGGGCGCTGGCGGCGATCCACAGCATCGGGCCCGAGACGCGTCTGCCGCTGGCCGCGATCGAAGCGACCCCCGCCGCAGACGCCGTGGCGGGCCTGCGGGCGCTCCTCGATGGTCTCGCGTCGCGACCGGCGCTGGAGCTGGCGCTGCGCTGGCTGGCGGAGAATACGCCGCCCTGCCCCGAGGTCACCCTGCTCCACGGCGACTTCCGGGTGGGCAATTTCCTGGTGACGCCGCAGGGGCTGTCGGCGGTGCTGGACTGGGAGTTCTCCCGCTGGGGAGATCCCCACGAAGACCTCTCGTGGTTCTGCGTGCGCGACTGGCGCTTCGGCAGCGTGACCCGCCCGGCTGGCGGCCTCACCGATCGCGCGACGCTGGCGCGGGCCTACACCGCTGCCTCAGGGCGCGCGATCGACCCGGCGAGGCTCCACTACTGGGAGGTGCTGGGCAACGTGCGATGGGGTGTGTGCGCGCTCTTTCAGGGAGAGCGGTATCTGTCGGGCAGCTCCACGGACATCGAGCTGTTGGCGATCCCGCGCCGGGCCGCAGAGATGGCCTACGAGGCGCTGCGGCTGATCGAGGTGGGGCCGACCTGGAGCGCGCGCGATGCGGCCTGACAGCGAGACCCTCATTCGCGGCGTCGCGGCCTTCCTGGGAGGGGAGCTGGCGCTGAGCATCTCCGATCGCGCGCTGCGCTTCCGCGTGACCGTCGCCGCGCACCTGCTGGGGGTCGCGCTGCGCGACCTGCGGCGGGGCGATGACGAAGAGACCGCCGCGGCCTTCGCGCGGATGCTGGAGGGTGAGCTGAACTGGCTCGGCTGCGAGACCGACGCGTGGGCGTGGCTGAACGGGCGCCGGCTGGAACCCTCCCGCGCAGACGCGGTGAGAGGTGAGCTCGAGTACCAGCTGACCCAGACAATCCGTCGCGGCGATCTGGACCCGGACCGACAAGCGGCGCTGCGGAGTGAGCTGATGGCGCTGCTGGTAAACGAGCTGGCGGTGGTCAATCCCCGGTTCGATCCACGCCTGGACGCAGAGACTCCTGAGTGACCGGCCCGCGGCCCGCTGAGCACGCGGCGCTCGCCGAGGGCCGCTACACCCTCGGGACCGTCCTGGGCCAGGGGGGGATGGCGACGGTGTACCGCGGCCGCGACACACGTCTCGAGGTCGATCGCGCGATCAAGGTGCTGAGTCCGGAGCTCGCGTCGGGAGCGCGCGCGCGGTTCATGCAGGAGGCGCGGACGATGGCTCGCCTGCACCACCCGGGGATCGTGCCAGTACACGACGTGGGCGCCGACGGCGAGCGGGCGTTCATCGTGATGGATCTGATGCCCGGCGGCACGCTCACCGAGCACCTGGCGCGCAGCGGCCCCCTTCCGGCAGAAGAGGTCCGGCGGCTGGGCGCGAGCGTGCTGCGGGCGCTGGCCCACGCCCACGACAAGGGGGTCGTCCACCGCGACATCAAGCCCGACAACATCCTGCTGTCCGCCCACGGCGACGCCTGCCTGACCGACTTCGGGATCGCGCAGGTGGTCGATCGGCGCCGCACACGCACCGGCGTGGTGATGGGCACCTGGGCGTTCATGCCCCCTGAGCAGCGCACCGACGCCGCCACAGCCGACGCGCGATCGGATCTGTTCGCGGTCGGCGCCATGCTCTACAACCTCGCGACCGGTCGCGAGCCTTTCGACATCTACCTCACCGATCAGCAGGAGGAGCTGTTCCGCGATGTCCCGACGGAGCTCTCCGCGGTGATTCGGCGGGCGACGCGCTATCGGGCGGAGCAGCGCTACCCCGACGCCCGCGCGATGCTCTCTGCGCTGACCGGCGTCTCGGGGTCCTCCATCGAGTCTGCGACCACGGTCGGGGCAGACACCATCACTGCAGACACGATTCCCCCAGTCGAGACGATCTACCCTGCCGATACATTCATCGCGCAGTCACCCGACATCGCACAGTCGCCCGGCGCCACAGGATTCGGCGCGAAGGCCAGCACCGAGTCTGCGCTCGGAAGTCTCTCGACGCTTCAGCCGGCCGATCCGACTCGGGGACTGCGGCGGCTGACCGGTCTCGTGTTCATCGTCGGGTTGGGGTATGGCGTCTTCTGGCTGGGGCAGCGGACACCTACGCTGCCGCTGGTTCAAGCGGAGCCCGCAGAGCCCGTCCAGAAGACTCCGCTCGAGGCCGCCGGTGTCGACGCACCCGCACCCGTCGAGAAGGTATCCAGACCCGCGTCGCCGCCTGTTGCTCCCGCTGCTCCCGCTGCTGCAGAGACGACCACGGAGGCGGCTGGAACCAAGGCGCTCGCGGGCGACGCGTCGGGTGCTTCCGAAGGGGTCTCCATCGGGGCCGCGACCGAGGTGACGGAGCCCCGAGACACCGCGCGACCCCCGGACCCCCCAGAAGACCTGCCGGAGGGAGAGCGGCCCGAGGGAGAGCAGGTCGGCGCCGACGAGCTGGACGCGCTGCTCTCTGTGGGACCCGACGCCGAGCCGATCAGCGCGGCGGCTCGGAGGCGCGCACACCGCGAGTTCCGGCGGACGATCGTGCAGGCCCACCTGCGCAGTCACGACGAGCCGAGCGGGCGTATCCTGGTCTACACCGAGCCCTGGGCGCGTGTGCATGTCGATGGCGTCGAGCAGGGCCGGACGCCCTGGATCGGGCGGCTCCCGCTGGGCGCACACTCGCTGAAGCTGGTCTCGCGCGACGGCGCGGAGCTGGTGCAGCAGGTACGGATCGCCGAGAAGGCGCCGGTGATGATCTGCTGGGAGTTCCGACGCGATGCGCCCTGCGGACCGTAGAACCTGCGGGTGGGGAACCCCGCCCGATGGGGCGTGCATGAATCAGAGCGCGGTCAGAGGCTTATCTCGGTGCAGCCGTACCCGTCGTAGTAGCTGGTGTCGTGTCCCCAAACCCAGCAGTCTGCGGCGGCGTCGAACAGCACATAGGTGATCACGCCGTCCAACTCGAAGTCTTGCGAGAACAGCGTGGAGCCGTCCTCGACCTTGTCGATCTCCGGGTACACCGACGCGACGATGCCGCCGCCGGCAGGCAGCGTGTGGCAGACGTCGTAGCCGTAGTCGTTGTATCCCCACGGCTCGCTGCCCGGGATGCAGCTCTCGCCGAACCAACCCACCGAGCCCGCCCCTGTCTCGGAGAGACCGAATTCCCAGGAGGTCGATCCGCTGAGCGTCAGGGTCACCCCGCTGCCGTCCCACGACATCGCCGCGGAGAACGTGCCGGCGTTCTCGTCGATGTCGCCGTCGCAGTTGTCGTCGACTCCGTTCACCAGCTCCTCGGCGGAGGGGTTCACGGCCGGATCGTGATCGTCGCAGTCCCCGTCGTTGGTCGCTGTGCCCTCCGGCTGATCGCAGGCGGTCCACAGCCCGTCTGGGTCGCCATAGCCGTCGTTGTCGGTGTCCAGGTAGTACGTCTCCTGCACGTCCTCGTCGGTCTGTCCGTCGCAGTCGTCGTCGATCTCGTTGCAGGTCTCGACGGCGTCGGGGTTCACGGCGGGATCGGAGTCGTCGCAGTCGCCGTCGGTGCCGTCCCACCCGTCACCGTCGCTGTCGGTCCCGGCAGACGTGGTGGTGCCGCTGGTGCTGCCGGAGGTGCTGCCGCTGGAGGTGCTGCCGCTGGAGGTGGTGCCGCCGCTGGTGCCGCCGCTCGTGGAGGGCGTGGTCGCGCCCGAGGTGCCCGTCGTCTCCAGCGTCTCGACCTCGGCGGTGTCTCCGCCCTCCGGGAGAGTGAGGGTGTCCTTGTCTGTGCATGCAAGCAGGCACGTGAGCAGGAGGCCGGGGGAGGAGGGGTGCATGGCGACGCTCCGGTCGGGGGAGGGTTCTCTGTTATCCGGCCGGGGTCAGCGCCATCGGGCCATTCCCTTGCGTTGAGACAGCCCCTGTTCGAGATAGCCCCGTTCAAGACTGTGAGTTGAGACCGTGGAGTCCTGAATGCGCGACAGGTGCCTGTGATGATCATCCGTCCCGAGCGTCCCGAGGACATCGCCGCGGTGCGAGCGGTGAACCAGGCCGCCTTCCCAGCGCCCGCGGAGGCCGCTCTGGTGGATCGGCTCCGCGGCCTGCCCGGCGTCATCTCGCTGGTGGCCGACGACGGCTCTGAGGTGATCGGCCACATCCTGTTCTCGCCGGTGACGGTCGAGCACGCGAGCGGCGACTGGACGGCCATCGCGCTGGGGCCGATGGCGGTGCGACCCGATCGGCAGCGCAGCGGGGTCGGCGGCGCGCTGGTCGAGGCCGGGCTGACGGCATGCCGCCAGGGCTTCTGGACGGTCTGCTTCGTCCTCGGCCATCCGGAGTTCTACCCCCGGTTCGGGTTCGCGCCGGCCGCGCCGCTGGGGCTTCGATGTACATGGACCGTGCCCGATCCGGTCTTCATGGTCGCCGAGGTGACCCCGGGGACGCTCACGGCGCGCAGCGGTCTTGTGCGCTACCACCCCGCGTTCGACGACGTTTAGCGGTGAGCGGTCAGAAGACATAGCTCGTGGTGACGCCGTCGATGTGTACGGTGATCTCCCCAGACTCCGACTGGTATCCGTCCTGCCACGCCTCGCGGAGCGGGGTGAGATCGAACGGGAGCTCCTCCTCGAACCACGCGTCGCACATGTCGCCGTTGCTGCTGTGCCACAGCGTCAGAAAAACCTGCACGGGCTCGCTCTCGGCGAAGACCTGATCGGGCCAACACAGCGACCACGAGTGCGTCTCGCAGCCCCCGCCGTACCCGACGGTGAGCGCGAGGGTGTCCCCCGTGATCTCGGCGCCGCTGAGGGTCACCGGCCGGTCGTCGTAGGCGGAGCAGTCCGAGAGCACCTCCGGCACGGTGACGGTCGCGGGATCGCCCGTGTCGTCCTTGTCGTCCTTGTCGCCGCACGCTGTCAGCAGGAGCCCCAGTGCCAGGAGTCCGTTTCGCATCGATCACCTCCGGGGTCAATCTACCGGGGCTTCTGCGCGACGTCGCCTCGATGTCGTTCCACGCTGCGTCGCGACGCGTGGCTGGTGGCTCTGCCATGGCGCCGACGCTACTCCTCGGTGCAGGCCCCCGACGAGACCGACGCTGCCCACCTTCCGCGACAACCCATCGGCGCGCTCCGACCTGCGGGTGGAGCCCGACAGCCCGCGTCGCGACCAGCAGCTGCGGGCCGTGGCGCGCGAGGTGGTGCCGGCGTGGGCGTCGCTGATGATCGACGAGCCGGTGGACATCGCGCCGGTCGGCGGGGGCATCACCAACCTGCTGTTCCGGCTGGAGACCGAGGGGCGACCGCCCCTGCTGGTGCGCATCTACGGTCGCAACACCGACGTCGTCATCGATCGCGACGCGGAGAACCGTCTGCTGGCGCGACTGAGTCGCG
>CAYXGP010000027.1:0-9421 GCA_964464515.1 uncultured Enterobacterales bacterium | reverse complement strand
GGGCCCAACACCCAGGCGGTCTCCGCCCGCGCCGCGTACACCGGGCTGGGGGCGCCAGGGAGCCGCGCGGGCCTGGCGCCGATCTACCACGGCCGCTTCACCGGCGGCCGGATCGAGGGGTTCTGCCCGGGGACGCGCGCCCTGGAGCCCGCGGAGATGGGTGATCCCCACCTTCGTGTGCTCATCGCACGCGAGCTCGCGCGCCTCCACGCCGTGCCTGTGGATGATCCGACCCCGCGCTTGTGGACGACCCTGGAGGGTTGGATGGCGGCGGCCCGGACCGTGCGCTTCAACGGCGGGGACGCGGCGCGGCACGCGGCCCTCGACCTGGACGGCAGCGCCGAGGCTCTGGCGTCTCTGCGTCATCGCTTCGAGACGCAGGTGCTGCCGGGCGCCACCTCACCGGGGGCGCAGGCGGCCGTGCGCGCGGTGCTCGCCCACAACGATCTGCTCAGCGGAAACGTGCTGTACCACTCCGAAAACGACGCGGTCCGCTTCATCGACTTCGAGTACGGCGCCTGTTCGTTCGCGGCCTTCGACCTGGCGAACCACTTCTGCGAGTATGCGGGGTTCGACTCCGACTTCGCGCGCGGCTTTCCCCGCCGGTCTGTGCGCGACGACGTGATCGGCGCGTACCTGGGCGAGAGCGCCTCCCCCGGGGACATCGAGGACTTCAGCGCGATCGTGGACTTCTTCGTGCTGCCCGATCATCTGTGGTGGGGGACCTGGGCCGTGGTGCAGGCGCGGCACTCGCCCATCGCGTTCGACTTCATGGACTACGCGCGGCTGCGGCTCGCGGGCTTCGCGTTCCACACCGCGCAGATGGTGGGCGGGCGACTGCCCTGAGCGACGGGTCCCGGGGCGATCACGCGCAGCCTGTCCGGCGTCCTCGATGGACCCGGGCTTGAACGGGAGATATCGAGGTGAGCAGGAAGGGGACATCGATGGTCGGGATGATCGCTCTGGGCCTGCTGTCATGCCTCCCGGATCTCCCCGAGCGCCCGGACACCGGAGACGTGGCGACCAGCAGCACCAGCGGGACCGGTGGCAGCGGCGGCAGCAGCGGCACCACGGGATCGACCAGCACAAACGACGCGGACGGCGACGGGTTCTCACCGCCCGACGACTGCGACGACACCGACCGGAACGTGAACCCCGCGGCGACCGAGCGCTGGAACGGAGTCGACGACGACTGCGGGGGCGGGGTCGATCGCGAGATCCCGCTCTCGTCAGCAGATCTGACCATCCTCGGACGGCAGGCCGGCGACGGGGTCAGCGACATCTTCGAGCCCGGGGGAGACGTCGACGGAGATGGGATCGGCGACCTGCTGATCGGTCACCACTTCACGTCGGCGGGGGCGGTCTCGCTGCTGCTGGGCCCCCTGACCGGCGGGGAGATCGCGCTGGGCTCTGGAGCGGCGATCCAGATCGACGGGCGCTCGGACGAGGAGCTCGGCCGGGCGATCAGCAGCGCCAGCGATCTCGACGGCGACGGCGTCGCCGATCTCGCTCTGGGTGCGCCGGGTAGGAACGGCGGTCGGGGCGCGGTCTACCTGTTCTTCGGCGACGCGAACATCGACGCGCTGACCTCATCAGACGACGCCGACGTGGTCATCACCGCAGATAAGAACGACAGCTTCCCCGAGCGCGCAGGGCAGCGCCTCGCGGGCGGCGGCGACATGAATGGCGACGGCTACCCGGATCTGCTCGTGGCGTCTCCCAACGCCAGCGACAGCAGCGGCCGCGTGTGCCTGCTCACCGGGGCCGGCGCTCGCGGGGCCTGGGGGGACAGCGAGCTTCGAGAGGCGGCGGCCTGCTTCGTCGGCGCGGCTCCGGGAGACAACCTCGGGGGCGGGGGGCTGTCGTGGGCGGGTGATCTGGACGATACAGCCGGCGACGCCTTCGTGGTGTCTGCGCTCGATGCGGAGGGCGGCCGCGGCGTGGTGTACCTGGTGGAGGGCAGCTACCGCGGCGAGGTCTACCTGGACGTGGAGGGCCTCCGGCTCATGGGCGGCGGCGCGACCTACGGCGACGGACTGGGCGCCCCGGTGCTGGGCGGTCACGCGCTGTGTGGGGGAGAGACCGACGATCTCGCCGTGGGCGCTCCGGGTGGTGCGGCGGTGATGCTGTTCTGTGACGGCGAGCTGGCGGACGGGATGCAGGCCAGCACGTTCACCA
This sequence comes from uncultured Enterobacterales bacterium, assembly GCA_964464515.1. Lineage (GTDB taxonomy): Bacteria > Myxococcota_A > UBA796 > UBA796 > UBA2385 > CAYXGP01. The sequence goes on along the minus strand of CAYXGP010000027.1, from coordinate 7,243 downwards.
CGCAGGTGTCCCCCGCGCTGTTCCTCGACGCGGGCGATCTCGACGGCGACGGCGCGGCGGATCTGCTGGTCGGCGACGGCGAACACGACGGCGCCAACGGCGGGCAGGGGCGCGTGGACGTGCTGTGGGGGCCGCTCAGCGCAGATCGCGATCTCACGGCGCCCGATCTGGGCTTCGTCGGCGAGCAGCCATCAGACATCGCGGGTGAGGTGGCGGCCGGCGATGTGAACGGGGACGGCTGCGACGATCTCGTGATCGGCGCGCGCGGCAACGACGACGCAGGCGACAGCGCGGGAAAGCTGGCTGTCTTCTTCGGCTGCCGCTGACGCCACGCGGAGAGGCCGCGTTCGGTGTGCTTCAGGTCTCTGGTTGCTCCGTCATCATCTGAAACAACCTGGAGAGGAGCTCCTCCTGGGGGGCCGTGTGGAACTGCTCGATGGTCATCTCTGCCATCGCGGTGAACAGCGGGGGGTGATCGCCATCGCGGAGCGCCTCCAGCGCCGCCTGACACACCGCGGCCGGCTCTGTCTCCCCGGCGGCGTGGTGCCAGCGGGCCATGTGCTCGGTCATCCCCTCCAGGCGACGTCGCAGCGGCTCGCAGTTCAGCGTTCGCTTCGCCCGCTTCTTCCAACGCCGCAAGCCAGTCTGCTTCCTCGGCGGGGGCGGAAGGCCGAGCCGAGCCAGGTCGTCCCGATCGAAGAACCACGCGAAGTACTCGGGTCGGCTCAGCAATTCCCGGCACTGCTCAAGGGTCGCTGTGCCAGCACGGGGCGCGGCCATGGGGACGGGTGTCCCCTGGTGAAGAATGAGCGCGGCGGCGCGGAACCGCTCGCCGTCCAGGTCGATCCCTGCACGCGCCCCCCGCTCCAGGCCGCCCTCCACCAGCGTCGAGACCACCCCCATCGGGACCTTCCGGAACCGCAGGTGCGCGCTCGCCTGGAACTCCCCCATGACGTCCTCGACGTCTTTGGTCGTCTGATCGGGGAGAACCCAGGAGTCGCGGATCTCGGCGGCGGTCCGGATGCACAGCCCGCCCATCACCTTCTGGTCGGTGCCCACGGTCATCAAGATGTTGAACGCTCCCTTACCGTCGCAGGTGCTCAGCCAGGCTTCGGAGGCGGGGGCGGGGATGTCGTCGATTCCGGGGATCGTCTCCCACAGGCCGGCGCGGTTCTGCGCCAGCGCGTCCTCATCTCCCGCGAGCAACATGCGCGCAGTGGCCGTCGGCTCGCCGATCAGCGCCGCGCGGATCACAGGCCGGAGCGCGACCAGCTCGGGTGCATGCCACACCTCCGGGTACAGCCCGCTCGCCGGGAATCCGAGCTGCCGGCGTACTATCGCGATGCTGGTGAGGAGGGTCTGCCGCTGCTCGGTATCCGGGATGGACACCAACATCTCGAGCAGCGTGGTGGCGGCGTCGGGGTCGCTGTAGCCCATCAGCACGAATTGTCGCAGGCCGTGCTGCGCCAGCGCGCTCTTATCGGCGACGCTCATCGACGCCTGGATGGAGGCCGCTTCCTCGGGCGCGTGCTCGACGAGGATCTGCATACACACGGAGCGCCGCCACATCGGGTGCGCGGTGCTGCGCGCGATGCGCCCCAGTCGCCCGAGCTGCCGTCCGAGGCCAAGGATGGAGAACCCAGCCACCGCAAGCTCGGGCAGCTGACGGGCCACATCTTCCGTCTCGATCGCCACCGCCAGGGCCTTCCGCGCGCTGGACCGGTGCAGGGGGTCGAGGAGATCTTCCAGCTCCTCCGTGCTCTCCGGCGGCTCTGCGAACATCTCGTCGATGACCGCGTCAGCCTGCGGGCGGGCGCGCCGACGGGGAACGGCAGCGTGGTCGAAGCGCCGCTTGGCGGTGATCAGGGACCAGCCATCCGGCACCCAGTCGCCCAGCCACTCGGCGCGATCCGGATCGTTCCGCGTGCCGGTCGCCACCGCGACGCAGTCATCGTAGCCGGGCGGACCGCCGCAGTCCTCGGGCGGCCCCGCCCGGGCGCCGGCCAGCAGCTCCCGCCACGCCCCACTCTCGACCGTCCGCTTCAGCTTGACGTGGTGCTCCCAGCCGTCTCCGAAGTCGTAGACATACAGGCAGCTCCGCTTGCGCCCGAAGTGCGTCGAGAGCTTCACCCTGGTGGCGTCGGGCGTCGGCGGACCCCAGCTGTCGTTCATCGGCACCCCGGCGATGTCCTGCCGACGGCCTCGTCCGGCGGTCTGAAACGCCCACAGGTGGGCGCGCTCCCAGCCGAACGCTTCCTGGATGGCGTGGTGGAGATCCGCGAACGTCGCAGTCTCGCTGAGCAGGAACCTCCGCCAGATGCGGGGCTGGATGTAGCGGAGAGAGACCTCGAATTCGAAGCAGCGCGGCATGGAGCACCCCAGTTGAGCGAAGGCTACCACCAGGCGCGAGCTCACTTCACGGAATAGGAGCGGGGCTCGCCCCGGCGGCGCGGCCGCCCAACCCAGAGGAACCTCGATGAGCAGCTACCTACTGATCGAGTCGCGCGATCCATTCGGAACCGTGGACGTCGGCTACTACTACGACCTCGCCGACGACCTGCATGCGCGCGGCAACGACGTCACCCTCTTCCTGGTCCAGAACGGGGTGCTCCCGGCGCGCCCCGGTGCGGCCAGCGCTCGCCTGTCCGCGCTCGCCGAAGCCGGCGTCACCGTGCTCGCGGATGCGTTCTCCCTGCGCGAGCGGGGGATCGACTCCGAGCGGCTGGCCCCCGGCGTGCGTGCGTCCGCCCTCGACGTGGTCATCGACCACCTCGAGGCGGGCTCCAAGACGATGTGGCACTGAAATTCCGGCTGTGGAGTAGCGACATGCCTGACAAGAAGACCCTGACCTTCGTGCTGATGGACGCCCCCTTCGAGAACGGGCGCACCACCACCGCGCTGCGTCTGCTCGATATCGCTGCCCGGCGCGGGCACGACATAAACGTGTTCGCCTACGAGGGGGCGGTCTACCTGCCGTTCTCCAAGCAGCAGGCCCACCCCAACCCGGTGCACGGCCGCGACGCCGAGGAGGAGGACCACGCGCTCCCTCGCGAGTGGGTGGCCGCCGTGATGGCCGAGGCCACAAAGAACGGCGGCAAGGTCGACTGGATCAACTGCGGGTTCTGCGTCGATGAGCGCGGCGCGCACGCGGCCATCGCCGGCGTCCGCCGGGGCGGTCCCGGCGACCTCGTCGAGTGGACCGCGCAGTCCGACAACGTCCTCGTCATCCCCACCAGGTGAGGAGCCTGCCATGAACATCCTCTCCATCATCGAGACCGCTTTCCGCGGCACCATCGAAGAACAGGACGACACCGTTGTGTGGGCGACCCACGCCATGAAGAACGCCGGGCAGGACTTCAGCGTGCTGCTGCGCGGAAACGCGGTGTGCCACGCCGTCCGCGGTCAGGACGCCAGCGGGCTGCGGTTCGGAGACGAGTCGCAGAGCAACCCGGTCGATCTTCCAGGAGATCTCACGAAGCTCATGGCGGCAGGCGTGCCGGTGTTCGTCGTCGCCGGAGATCTGGCGAACCGGGGCCTGTCCCCGGGCGACCTGATCGATGGTCTGCAGGCGGTCGATCGCGCGGGCGTCGCGGCGCTGTGCGACAGGCACGACCAGGTGTGGCACTGGTAGCTGGCGGCGGTCACTCGGCCGGCTTGCATAGGCCGAACAACGACCGCGGAGTAGAGTTGGGACCAACGGACGACTGGCGTGGAGAGTTCGCGGTGACGCCGCCGCAGACCGCACACAGCTTCGCGGCCCTCCGCCCGGTGGACTGCGCACCCTTCCTGCGGGAGCGCGGCCTGCCGGTCCTCGAGGGGCTCTCGCTGCAGACTCTCGAGAACCAGGTCTTCCGCGTCGGGGAGGTAGTCGTCAAGGTCTACCGACCCGGTCGTTGGTCGCGCCGCGGTATCCTGGACGAGCTCGAATTCCTGAAGGAGCTTCGGGCGGAGGGGCTGGCCGTTCCGTGTCAGCTGGGAGCGCCGGGAGACCTGGCGGGCTTCAATTGTGTGGCGTTCAGGGCTGTCCCCGGGCCCTACGTTGAGGACCTCCGGGTCGCAACCTCCGCGCAGATCGACGGTCTGGTCGAGCTGATCGCGGCGGTCCACGAAGTCGGAGCCCGGCGCCCCGCGCCCCACAGGCCTCGCTTCGCCCCCTTCCACATGGTCGAGTGCATTCTCCGGGCGCTCGGCGAGAGCGGGCGCATGCCACCCGCCTTCGTGCCTGCCTACGAGGATCAGGCGTGGCGGATCGCCCGGTCGTTGGCCAGCCGCAGCGAGGGGCTCCCGCAGCAGCGCATCCACGGCGATCCCGGGCCAAACAATGTGCTCTGGCGCGACGAGGGGCCATTCCTGCTGGACTTCGACGACATGTATATGGGCCCGGTCGCCGGGGATCTCTTCTTGATGGGCCACAGCAGCCTGAGGCACCAGGATGTGCCGGGCGAGCTCGACCGCAGGGACCGCTGGGCCCTCCAGACCGCGGGGTTGCTGACCCGCTATCGCGCCCTCCGGTCACTTTCTTCGCAGCAGGAGTCGCTCTTCGGGCTCCTCTTCTCCCTCCGCTCCCTGGTCTTCGACGCCTGGCACTGCGCTCGCTGGGACGAGCCCGCCTTCCACGCCGCCTACGCAGAAGACGATCCGGCCGATCCCGAGTGGTGGCGAGAGGGCTTCGACCGACGGGAACTCAACCTTCGGGAGGCCGAATGCTGAGCGATGGCGGTCACGAACCCGGGCGGCGCGCCAGGACCGTCCACAGCGCGGGCGTGAGCTGACGCTGACTCAGCAGCAGCGCCCGCGCCTTGAACCGCGCCATCGACAGCGCGCGGTTTCCCGCGAGGGCGGGATCCGAGCCGGCGCCGGCGAGGTCGCTCACCACCTTGAGGGCGCCGAAGGGGATGTCTCCAGCCGCTGCCAGCACGGCGGCGGCTTCCATCTCGCAGACGCCCGCGCCTGCCGCAGCGAGCTCGGCCCGGAGCTCCGGGGTGGTGACCGCGCGGCGCACCGTGGTGATCATGGCCTCCCGAACACCCACCAGCGGGGAGACCGGCTCCGAGGACCCGGTGGCCTCCATCACGCCGCGGGCGGTGATCACCGCGCCGATCGGAAGATCGTCGCGCAGACTGCCGCATGTCCCCACGCTGAGCACGCGGTCGCAGGACCAGCGCGCCAGCGCCTCCCGCACGCGTCGAGCGGCCTTGTCTGGACCGACCCCGATCGTGAGCACCACCAGCTCCCGGCCGCCCGGGCCCCTGCCGATCACAGCTCGTCCCGTTGCGCGCTTCTGTGCAAGCCGCGCGATCAGCGGCGCGGTCTCGGAGACCAGCGCCCCCGCGATCAGCCAGCGCTCTGCCACAGGACCTCCGGCTCGTGCGTTATCGCATCGGCTCGTGGGAGGCTGCATGTCCCTGTCCGTCCTGTTGGTCGCCAACCCCACGGCCCGCTCCGGAAAGGCCGCGGCGCGGATCCGCAAGACCCTCGAGTCCATGCGCGATCGCGGGTGGGCGCCCGAATTCCGCTCCACGCTGCCGCACGGAGAGACGGTGGGGGTGGTCACCGCGGCGGTCGCCGAGCGCGCGTGGGATCGCGTGGTGTACCTCGGCGGGGACGGCACCTTCGCGGAGGTCGCCAAGGGATTGCTGTCAGTGGAGGACGCTCCCCCGATGGGCATGTTGCCGTCGGGGACAGCGAACGATCAGGGCAAGTCGTTCGGCATCTCCAGCGACCCTGCGGCGCTCGAGGAGAACCTCGACATCATCGCCGCGGGCGCCACGCTGCGGCTGGACGTGGGGCGCCTGGAGATGCTCGACGGCGCCGGCCGCACCGTGGGGGGGGACACCTTCTTCGACTCGCTGGGCTGGGGGATGAACCCCGAGATCCTGGCGCTCCGAAACCGCGACCGCGAGGCCGTGGGCAACATCCCCGTGCTGCGGGAGCTGTACCGCGATCAGCTGGTCTACGCGGGGGCGGCCATGAAGGCCTATCTGCGCTCGTGGCTGCAGCCGGCCACGTTCACGGCCCGCATCCGCTCGAGCTCACCGGGAGAGCCCGAGACGGAGACGGTCTACGGCGAGCTCACCGACCTGGTGATCAAGGGTACCGCCATCTACGGCGGAGAGTGGGTCCTGGCCCGCGAGTCCCGTCCGGATGACGGGCGCTTCGAGCTGGTGCCAATCCAGGGGCGGCGGGCGTTCGTCTCGAAGGCCATCGGCGATCTGCGGGGGATGCCGGATTGGCGTCAGCACCTCGCGGCGATGGGGGTGGAGGACCTGCCGGTCATCTCCGCCGCGCGCTTCGAGGTGGTGCTGGAGCGGACCGGAGGCGGTCCCGTGCAGACGCAGATCGACGGCGAGGAGTGGCGGCCCGGCTGCAGGTTCCGGGTGACCGTACTGCCGGGAGCGCTCACCCTGGTGGTGCGAGAGGGCTGGCAGCCGCCCTGGCAGTGATGCTGGACTCGCGTGATGTCGCTCGGGATGCCTATCTTCCGCGCTTCGCGCTGAGCGTGATCGTGGTGGTCTGCTGGGGCTCCACCCGGACCTCCTCGTCGCCGTATTCGTAGACCCCGATGGGCAGCATGCCCTGAAACCCGCCGGTCTCGGTCACCTGGGCCATGGCGTACTCCACCGCGCGGCGCTCGTTGGGATCGAAGGGGAGCGCCTCTACCGTGAGCGCTACGCCCTTGCGTCGCTCTGAGCTGAGCGCCACCGTCCCGTACGACGTGTCGATGTTGAACAGCCAGTCGATGAGCTGGCGCTCAGGGGTCTCGGGATCGACGACGAAGGCCGCCATCAGGCGCGCGCGCGATTCGCCGACGTCGCCGCGGTCGCGCGCGGCATGCGCGGCGTGCAGATAGTCTTCGACGGTGGGGGTGCCCAGCTCCAGGAGGTGCTGGAAGGAGCGCTCCACCCCGGGCCACGCCTGGCGGGCGGCGAGGCGACGAAGCTCCTCGGCGACGCGCTGGGCCTCCGCCGCGGCGATCTCATCAGCGGCGGGGGTGCTGGCGGGCTTGTCGTTGGCCGAGGCCGGACGCACTCCGACCAACAGCAGACCGACCAGCAGCAGACCGACCAGCAGCGGCCCGACCAGCAGCAGCCGGGCCTGCAGCGGGGCGGTGAGCAGGATCGACCGCGGCGGGTTCGCCGACGGTGAGGTTTGCGGTACGAGGGGCACGGGGTCGTGGTCTATCCGGATCCCCCTGGGGGGGGGGGGGGGGGGGGGGGGGGGGGGGGGGGGGGGGGGGGGGGGG
>CAYXGP010000026.1:0-53387 GCA_964464515.1 uncultured Enterobacterales bacterium | reverse complement strand
TCACTCGGCGAGAACAGCGGCTACGTGGGCCCCTCAAAGTGTCTGATAGACCTCCAGTAGGACCAACCTCAGCGCATCGGCCTCCCCCGACTGAACCGGGGCACAGATGGCGGTGGCCTCCCATGCATTCTTCCGGGAGAAGGCCGTGTTGATGGTCCGTCCCAGAGGTGACGTCGTGACGTGCTGGACCTCCACCTTACGAAGCCATGCCTCCAGACCAGGATACCGGGCCCTCCAAGCTCGGCTGAACTGCTTAGCCTTGGCGTGAGGCAGGTTCACGTCACGCTTCCGAGCATTACCCACCATTCGGGTAGGGGTGCCCCGAAACAACATAGGCATGGCCACTGCCTTCCCGAGGGTGCGGAGCTTGATTGGGTCGGCGTCGACCCCAGTGAGCTTCCCGAGCTCCACATAGAGGTCTCGTCCCGAAGAGAGATCCTCATTGAGCTGTGGATCTCGGGACAGCCCTGCAGCGACTCGGAATTGGGCATGGCTCCAGTCGGCCACGACGAAGAGGGAGCCCTTTGCCGGAACGACGGCGCTGCGGAGCCGGTACTTCTTCGTGAGCTGCTGGATGTAGGGGTGCCGAGCGAGAATGCGTCCGGTGAATGTCCCTTCGAGCTCCCACTCCGGGTGAACCCGTCCATCCCCAAATGAGAACCAATCCTCCTCGATCTGCTCGACGCAGCGGAGTGTGCTCTCCCACCGAGGGTCTTCAGGAACCATCTCTTCGAGGGCGGCGTCAGCCAACTCTCGGAGCTCCGAGATCAGTACCCGCACTCCCCGGGCTGTCATCGCCTCCAAGACATTCCCCACAAGCCCCATTGCCACGTCAAGAGATCCTTCGGGGATTCCAGAGAAGGGGGAGGAGGGAAAAGGGAGGAAGGAAGGGGAGAAGGGGGACTCTCTTTTCTCTCTCTCTTTCTTATAGGGAATTGTCATCGTGGAGTTGGCCTTCGTAGTTGTCGGACGTATGGTAAGGGCCGTGGAAGAGTGATTCCGCGCAAAGCCCACCAAGATGAGGAACAATGCCTACAATCATCGAGTCGAGATTGATCTCGAAGGCGATCACGGCACACGACAAGCCCACACAACCCAACTTCAACCTCGAATGTGAGCTTGTTCCCCCATCTACTCTGGCCGTTCCAATCAGCTGTGGTAGGCGTGATGTTGCGCGACGGCCCACCAGCACAAATCATCTGCGGGTACGCTTCCGGGCGGCACCGCGAAATGGGTGTTCGCCTCGTCCGGGAATGTATCTGGAACTTCCACTCCGCTGAGTCGCGATGATGTGCCAACCCCCGATGCTCGTCCTGTTCTGGTGGAGGGGCTTCAAGACCCGCCCAAGTCTGCTGTGGCGACCATGAGCTCCATGTCCCTTCTCAACCATCTCCAAGAGGCGGAAGGCCTCATGCTCTCTGGCATGGTTGAGAACGGCGCCAGAGGAGAGGGGCCGGTACTCCTCGGCGCCCTTCACAGTGACCCGTGTTGGCCAGTTCTCGCACAGCATGACCAAGTCGCGGTATGCTGGGCGGAGAGGGTTCCAGTGTGCCTTCAGGGCCGCTGGATCGCCCCCGATGGCTAACAGCAGCCCTCCTACCCGTCTCGACCACTCCTCGAAGCCCGGGACGATGTGGGCCCGGTCAATCTCGGGTATACCTCTGGGGATAGCCTGCCGGACGAGCTTGACCAGTTGGGCCACGATGGCTGGACGGGTGAGCACATCGCAGATGAGGTGTGTGGCTCCGTCGCCCTCTACGATGGGAATACGAATCATGCAGGGCGCGAGAGCATCACTGAAGTCGGGATCGGATGCTGCCCCCAGCAGCACTGTGCGGGATCGGATCCTCTTCACCGTCTTGCCCACCTTCCGTAGTGCCACCTTTCCTGGAGCGGTGATTACCTCGGGAAGCCCGATCCCCTGGAGAAGTACCCTGGAGTCAAGCCCTGCCAACAGTAGAATGGGTGGGTGGTCCAACAGCCGGTCCGCAAGCGCCAATGCCGCTGTATCCGGAAAGTTGGGGACGATCAGTATCCCCTGATCTGTGCCGCACATCAGGTATCCGAGGGCCGCCATGAGCGTCTTGGCGACCCTGCCCTCGGGAGAACCATCCAGAAGGAACAAAGGAACCGGACCTTCGATCCCCGGTCTGGCCATCAGGGTTAGTAGAAGAGCCAGGGCGATGTCCATCCCTCCAGGCCCGCTGAACACGTCCGGAGGCGTGAGAGCACAGAGCTCATCGTGGCTGTCCCCGTGAGTCGCGCGGAGATGTCTATAGTCCAAGCCTTCGACGAGAAATGTTCCGGTGCCCGGATCAAGTCCCCTATGCAAGTGAAGGCTTCCGTCACTACGGACGAATGGGAGGGCGGTCACCCCACAGATTTCCGGACAGCCCATTGGAATCGCATGAGCATCCTGAGCGATCCGATGGAGTGGGGGGAGCGCAGTCCCTCGCCGGGCCCAGCTCGGTTTGACCATGATGGCGTGGTCGATCAAGGCTCGCAGTTCAGGAATCGAGACAGGCTTGAACTCTCGACCTTCGCACCGGATCAGATCTCCATCCAGAACGTAGAACTCGTTTGGATAGGCTTCGTGGATGGCCGCCCAGAGTTTCCGGTAGTCCTCACCAAGCTGCGTCGATCCCCACGATATCGTGCGCTTCTCGTTCGCCATCAGCACCATCCACGATGTGAACTGTTGAAAGCCAGGACGGTCGATGAGCGCACCTCTCCCAAGGCGGGCTCCACCCGGAGCCCATCAGAGGGCGCTTACTCTCTACTCAGGCACCTCTGAATGGTGCTCAAGCTACCGGGACGTCATCCGTTGACGAGCTGGTCAAGCTGGCTCTTACGTCCCGTAAGAGCATCCGCGATAAGAACGAGCGGGTCATCCCCATCGCGCTCACGCCGGAGGCCTTCATGAACGTACAAGACGACTTGCTTCGACTGCGAGGGACAGTTCCGGGCAGCGACCAAGTCTCAGGTAGCCCCACTCGACTGGACCAGGGCGGCTGGACTCCGTGAACCACCTCAAGGTCTGGGCAACTTCTCTAATGAAGATGCTGCCTCTACCAGTGTCTACGATACCAGTCTGGACGCTCTCGAATGTCCCTGGCGAGCCGCTCGTAGCGAAGACCAATCTCACCGAGTGCCCTCCAGAGTTCGATCTCGTCACCCGATGAGGAGTACAGCATCAGCAAGATCTGCAGCTGCTCGACGCTGACTCCCCTCCAACCACGTTCGATGGCAGACAGGTGCCCGCTCCTGAGCGGCTCCACATTGCCAGCGATCCGGTTGTAGAGCACCCGGACGTCCTTCAGGGTCATCCGCTTTCCGCGACGAAGGCGTAGTAGAGCCTTACCCAGGACAATGCCACACCGCTGTGGGATTCCATTCCACTGCATTTGTGCCACAAGTTCACCACTCTCAATCTCCATCATTCTCAGCCTCCGGTGTTGGTGGACGAAGATCCGGACCAATGATCACCAGACGTCGACCCCCGATCTTGCGCGAGTCGAGTTCCCCACTGGTCAGCCACCGCTTGACAGTTCGTGGAGTGACGCGGAGAAGCTCAGCGGCCTCCGCGACCGTGTAGTAGTACCGGTTCTTGTCCATGCACCGACAATGTCAGCTGCTGCGCTGGACATCGAGAGACAGACGTTGTCTCGTTTGAGCACCGACTGTCCCCACGCGACCCGGACCGCTCGACGGCACCTTCAGGTTCCATCCCTGTCAGGAGTCCTCACTCTCTGCCCGCTGTCGCGCTTCTTTCTGAGCGCGTTCATCGTCTTTGGCACCCCATCGGTCGTAGCGTTCCCCGGCTCGTTTCGGTGACCATGCCCGCCGTAGCCGCTGGTAGAGAAGTTGATCCCACTCCTCAAGCGTCTTCTCCGTATGCTCTTCCCCACGAAACTCCGCACAGTCGGTCCAGAAGGTGTCCCGTGAACCCCTCTCCTGCAAGAGTTCCTCAGACCACGCGAGAGCAGTGAGCCATTGCACGTCAGAGTCCAGTGTTGAGCCATCAGGGTTGCATCTGAAGGCCTTGGGGCCATACACCGCGAGCACTCGGCCTGCTCCCACTCGGAAGGCATGCAGTGCCCGCTTAACGGGGGTAGGGAATCCCCGCCGCACCTGATTGTAGACGGGGCCGTAGGCTTTCAGCAACGACTTCACGCGCTTGCCCTCTCTCTCATTGGAGTCGCCGCGTCTGTTTCTCCACTTCCGTGCCTGCCCAATCAGCTTTCTGATCGTGCGCTCGGCGTCGCGTACTTCTTGCGAACGCCAGAACAGCAGCGGCGGTGGTGGATTCATATTCGGGGAGTAGCCGTTCCCAACAAGTGACTCAAGATACTCGTCCGTCTTGTACAACTTAGCCCTGGGTGGGCTAACAATCTCGCAGCGGACAGCTTCCCAGGCCAATGCCTGAATGACGCGAAGATCAACGACTTCACCAGTGGTCTTAGCTCCCACCAGCCCGCCCCCGTAGGCTCTCCATCTCGGAAGACCGTCTGGGAGGTCGATGTCGAATATGCGCTTCGCCTGCGCTCGGGCTTCTTTGAGCAATTCATACCCCTCTTTGGGGGCATGGGTAGGCATCTGAGATGGCTCGCCACTCCAGGTGACCAGACCCTCAACGCTCAATAGGGACGCCGCGTGTTTCCGGATGAGATCCCGCAACTCACCTCGGTGGTCCTTGCGGAGCCGTTTGTGGGGGTCTGGCAGCAGCGTGCCAGGGCTCCCGGCCGGCTCGACCCACTCCACCGGCCTCAGGGGCCGCCGCTCCCCCGGATTCAGTGCCAGGCTCCTCTCCCACCGGACCCTCAGTTTGGGAGGACGAAGCCAGAGAAGGTGCGGCTCTTCGATCAGATCGACCGGAAGTTCGTGGTCCATGCCCCTGGTCTACACCATCTGTCCCTCTCAAGTCCACAGGGACAGTCGATGCCTGAGAGAAGCATCGACTGTCCCTGGACCTATCTCCTGTCCTCCTGTTGGATCTCGGACATTGAGATGCGCAGTAGCCCTTTTTTAGCGCACATCCCACCTATGCCCTCGGCAGAGGCGGGACATTCAAGACTTGAGCGGGTTGCATCATGCCCAAACGTATGAGAGAGGAAGTTGGCCTTGGTGGGGCGTTCGGGAGCAGGCTGGGTTCTTCGAGCCAATGATCTTGCCTGACACCTCCGCCTCTGCCTCAGCTCCGGACATCCCCAAGTGGGAGGGATTGGTACATCCTGACGGCGGTCATGGAGGCGTCACACCCGAGCCCGGGGATTCAGCTCCATGACTGACTCCCCATGGGTCTCTGAGCAGTACGTCGCTGACTACCTCGGCGTTTGCCGCCACACCCTCCGAGACCTCCGCCTCCTGACCCTGCGGGCGAGGCTCGATCCTCCGTTCACTGATGTCGGCCTCAAGGGGCGCAGCATCTTCCGCTGGAATATCTCCAGAGTGGATCAGTGGATGCTGGAGGTTCAACGGTGGCGTACATCCGAAAGAGAGGCAGCAGGTGGCAGGTCCGGTGGAGAGATCCGGACGGGCAGCAGCGCAACAAGACCTGTTCCGACCTCCGCACCGCCCAGCGGCTCAGGCGGGACATCGAGCAAACCGTCGAGCTCGGGCTCCGGTGGGAAGAGCCAGATCGCGACCCTGCGAAGGCACTGGAAGAAGTCATCGACGCATGGCTGATCGACAGCCAGCGCACCAAGCGGGCCTCCACCCACCAGCAACGCGCCATCGCCCTGACCCTGTTCTGCGAGTGGATGAAGACGCAGAGCGCCCGTCGGCGGGTTGATCTCTCGGCCCTGAAGCGGTCGGTGTTGGAGAGCTACTACAACCACCTGATCAACGAGCGGAAGGTCTCTCGCCTCACGGCAAACGACCGTATCCGCCACATCAGCAAGTTCTGGCGCTGGGCCTACGACCACGACGACTACCCCGAGACCCCTCGGCCCCGGAGCATCGAGCTCCCTGAGGCCCACCCCGCCCTCGCGCCCGTCGCACCGGACTGGGTGCAGATGGACGAGGCCATCGAGGCTGCGGGCGCCGGGTGGTATCGAGATCTATTCTTGGTCCTGCGGTTCACCGGCCTGCGGCGGTCGCAGGCGATGGCGCTGTTGTGGAGCGACTTCGATCTCCAGAACCAGACCCTCACCATCCGTCCTGAGCTGGGCAAGACCCGGCAGGAGCGTCGCGGTCGGGTCATCCCGGTGTCCAACCACCTGATCGAGGAGATCTCCGGCTGGGGACGCCGTGAGGGCTTCCTGATCGACGTGACCAAGAAGGCCGCACCCTGGGGTCGGACAAAGCGGAACCGTGAGGTCCACAACGGTCAGGTCAAGGCCATCTGGAGGCGGACCAGCGCCCCAGAGGACCGATACCGCCAGCCCTGCCACTGTTTCCGCAAGGGGTTCATCTCGGAGCTGATCAAGGCCGGCGCCAAGGAGTACGCCGTCAAGCGGCTGGTGGGTCACTCGGGCGGGGTCACCTTCGATGTCTACGCCACGCCAGCTGCGCTGGAGGCAGAGATGCGGGCTGCTGTTGGGGGGATCCCGGCGGTGGGTACGAGCCGAGGACAGGTGCTCGCGCTCACAGCTGGAGAGGTCAGAGAGAGGTCAGGCGTTGTTCCTGGAGCCACACCGGGAGTGAGGTCATGAGATATGAACCACCCCTCTTTCGTCCACCATCCGAGGCTTCCAGCTACATCCTCCAAGCCACCATCGGCTGTAGCTGGAACAATTGCACCTACTGTCAGATGTACAGGCAGAAGAACTTCCGCGTCCGATCGCTGACAGAGACCCTGGACGATATCACCGCAGCCGGGCGGCGCTTCGGCTCCCGCATCAACAAGGTCTTCGTGGCTGACGGTGACGCCCTGATCCTGCCGATGGATCACTGGGAGCCCATCCTGGGGGCCTGTCGAGCGGCGTTTCCCCGGCTGCGCCAGGTCTCCTGCTACGCGATGGCGACCAACATCCTGGAGAAGACTCCGGCGGAGCTGGAGCGGCTGCGGGCCCTGGGGCTCTCGCTGCTGTACGTCGGCCCGGAGTCCGGCGACGAGACCACCCTGCGTCGGCTGGCCAAGCAGCCCCGCCCGGAGGGCGCGCCCCGAGACGCGGACTACGTCTACCGGTGCCACGTCGACGCGGCGGCGAAGGCCCACGCTGCGGGCATGAAGCTCTCGGCCATCTTCCTGCTGGGTGCGGGAGGGGTGGCGCGGAGCGAGCCCCACGCCGCGGCCAGCGCGCGTCTGGCCACCGAGATGGACCCGGCCTACCTGGCCGCGCTGACCCTCACCGTGGTGCCGGGGACCCCGCTGGCGATCACCCGGGAGCGGCTGGGGTGGCAGCTGCCCGACACCCTCGGCCTGCTGTCTGAGCTGCGGACCTTCGTGGACCAGGCGGCGCCGACCGATGCGTTGTTCCGCACCAACCACGCCAGCAACTACCTTCCCATCGGCGGCCGACTCCCCCGAGATCGGAGACGCATCGTAAACACCATCACCCAGGCGTTGGATGGGGAGATTCCTCTGCGGCCGGAGTGGGCGCGTGGTCTCTGAACCGATGTTCCAACATACAGTGCCACAGAATCAGGTTGATGGGCCCAGCTCTCCCCGAACAGCGGCACCGTGCCAACGCGATCCGGGCCGGGGTCTGCTCGATCATGACGCCACGTCCGATCGCCTCCCTTGAGGCGCTCCGGGACCTACGCTCAGATCCCACGCGTCGGCTCTTCTATGCGGTCGGGCTTCCTCCTGCTCGCGCTGTGCACCTGCGGTGGAGAGCCGGCTCCCGGACCCGCTGAGGCGGACACGGGCATCCCCACAGGACCGGACAGCGGCACCGCCCCCACCGGCACAGAGGCGACGGAGGACTCCGGGACGACGGCGACCCCGCCCGGCGCCGATCCCTGCGTCGACGTCGTCTTCGACACCCCCGACAGCGATGACGGCGGCGACTGCAACGGCAACGGTCAGGCCGACGACGTCGACGTCTCCACGGGGGCCAGCCTGGACTGCGACGTCGACGGCGTGCCCGACGAGTGCCAGTGGCTCTCTGGTGGCTGCACCGTGATGGGAGACAGCGACTGGTTCGAGTACCGGGCGGGGACCCTGCCCGTGGTCCTGAGCGCCCCCCACGGCGGCTCCCTGATGCCCGATGAGCTGGAGACCCGTCCGGACGCATCCACCGGCGGGGATCTCAACACCCAGGAGACCGTCGGGGCCATCTCCGACGCGCTGCTGTCGGCCACAGGGCAGCGGCCCCACGTGGTGCTGATGCACCTGCACCGGCACAAGGTCGAGGCCAACGCGTGGAGCCTGGAGGAGGGCACGGCCGGTCAGCCCGAGGCCGAGGCGGCCTGGCTCGGGTACCACGCCCTCATCGACGCGGCGCGGGCGGCGATCACGCAGCACCATGGCCGCGGCCTGTACATCGACATCCACGGCCTGTCGTCGAGCTACACCGAGTCGGAGCTGGGCTACCTGATCGACGGCGACGCGATGGACGTCGAAGACGCGCGTCTCGATCACCCCGGCTACGCCGCCCTGAGCAGCCTTCGGGCCGCCGAGGAGTGGGACCACGCCAGCGGCGCGGCGCCTCGCTTTTCGTCTGTGTTGCGTGGTCCACAGAGCATGGGCGGGCTGCTGGAGGCGCACGGTCTGGCTGTGGTGCCCAGCCCAGCGTTTCCGTGGCCCACCGACGACCACGGCGCGGCGCGGGACTACTTCGACGGGGGCTACAGCACCCACGCCCACGGCTCGCGGCTCGGCGGGACCATCAGCGGTCTGCAGATCGAGTGCACCTGGGATGCCATCCGCGAGTCGGAAGAAGACCGCGCGGCGTTCGCGGCGGCGCTGACGCAGAGCGTCGAGACATGGCTGGAGACGTGGCTGGACCTGTCGCTCGCGGGCAGAAGCGTGGTCTCGTTCGCGCAGCCCGAAGTCCACGTCTGGGAGGCGGGCGCCCCGCAGATCGTCGAGGTGATCCGTCGCGGCGATCTCGACGGTTCGCTGATCGTAGCGCTCGATGGAGAGGTGAACGGTCTGTCCGTTCCATCAGAGGTCGTGTTCGCGGCAGGGGAGGCCAGGGCGGACCTGGTGCTCACCCCATCTGATGACGCTGAGAGCGAAGGGCTGGAGGTTCACACGCTGCGCATCGTGCGCGCGGCGGACGTAAATCGGGGATCGATGGATAGGCTGGAGATCGTGGTCCATGATGACGAAGCGCCGACGGTGTGGCTGGATGCTGAGACGGCGATGGAGGGGGGACCACTCACGGCCGAGCTTCGGCGGGACCACTGCATCGAGCCGGTCGATGTCGCGGTCACGTGGGGCGGTGAGAGTGTCACGGACTTTACGTGGGATGGGCCCGATGCTGCCCGCCCGCTGGCGATCGAGATCGGCGGCGATGGGGAGGTCACAGGGGCCTGGACCGAGGTGCTGGCGGTGACCGCCCAACCGATCGACGCGGAAGACGCGCTCGAGATCACGGTGCGCGACGCCGATCTCGATCCCGAGCTGCTGCTGTGGGCGACGGCCGCGGTGGATCGCACCGCGCAGGGACGGGATCTGCGGCTGCTGCCCACTGCTGAGACCGGGCCGGCGGCCTCCGACGCGGGTCTTGCATTGGATGGAGAGGACGACGCGGCCCTGCTCTCCGACCTTCCCGTGTCGGTCGACGGGGGCTGGACCATCGGATTCCGGTTTCGGGCAGAGCCGGCGGGCGCGGGTCAGTATCGGTACCTGCTGAGTCACGCGCCCTACTGGTGGTCGCAGGCACTCAACGTCTACCTCACGAGTGGGGGGACGCTGCGCACCGCGCTGGCCGGCGCCGACGAGGAGTACGACGTCGACGCGCTCGACGTGGCGGGAGATTTCCATGACGGTGCCTGGCACGACTACGCGGTCACGGTCGCTCCGGGCGGCGGCGCGTCGGTCTATGTGGACGGCGCCGTGGAGGCCACAGCAGACCGGGGCGCGGGTGGGATCTGGCGTGAGGGCCTGCAGACCCTGCTCGGCGCGCGCCACGATCTGACGGGGGGCGTCCACTTCATGGGAGATCTGGCAGAGCTGCGGATCTACAGACGAGCGCTGACCGCGGATGAGATCGCCAGCCTGTGAGCGTCAGTCTGTGATCGCTGGCGTGTGAGTGCTGCTCAGGGCTCGGGAGAGAGCTTCACTTCGCGGCCCAGCTCTGACGACAGCGCGTTGACCGCCCCGGCCACCTCCCGCCGGAATTCATCGAGGAAGCCCTCCTGCTGATCGGCCGGCAGGTAGCG
Source organism: uncultured Enterobacterales bacterium (assembly GCA_964464515.1). Classification (GTDB taxonomy): domain Bacteria; phylum Myxococcota_A; class UBA796; order UBA796; family UBA2385; genus CAYXGP01. The sequence goes on along the minus strand of CAYXGP010000026.1, from coordinate 43,112 downwards.
CCGCACGAGGCCGCTGATCTGTCGCGTCAGCTCCTGCATGATCGGCAGCGTTCCGGACAGCACCAGCTCACTGGCGGCGAGCTGTCGGTGGGCCGTCGACTGCATTCGATGGTGGGTGACCAGGGCCCGCTGCACCTCCATCAGCACGGCGTGGCGCAGCACGACGTCGGCCTGGGTGGACAGATCGAGGTGCGGCGTCAGCCAGGGGGCCTCCTGCTTTGGAGTGACGGGGTTGGGCGGCGTGGTGGAGGGCGGCGTGGTGGAGGGCGGCGTGGTTGAGCTGACGTTGTCGAGTCGCTCGGCGATGGTCGCCAGCCCCCTGGAGACGCCCCCTTCGGTCTGCAGACGCGCAGCGATGCCCGCCAGCCCGTCGGACAGCGACGCCAGGCGCGCCTCCACCGCGGCGGCTTGCGCGCCGGCCTGCACCGCGAACGCCGAGCCCATCGTGGTCAGCTTTGAATTGAGCTTTCCGTCGCGGTCCAACACATCGCGGATCGCGGAGAACTCCTGGCCGAGGAGCTGGATGGATCCTGTGACACGGGTGACCGGGTCGTCCTCGGCGCCGCCCATCGCCTTCACGCGCGAGAAGCCTTTCTTGATCTCTGCCCAGCGTGCAGACTGCTCCGGGGTCATCGCCCCGCGCAGCTCGGCCAGCTTGAGCAGGTTCTGCTCGGCGCCGGTGGTGAGGGTCTGCGCCTCTCCCTGGTAGTGGTCTTCGACCAGCGCCTGCATCTCGCGGGGTTCCATGGTCGCGCGGACCTTCTCGGCCAGCTTGTTCATGTTGCGGTAGCTGCCCTGCAGCTTGAACGGCGGCTCGGTGCGGTACGCGTCGTCCATGCCCGCCGAGCGGATGTACTCCAGGTTGATCTTCAGGAGGATATCGCGCACGACGAACAGCCGCTCCAGCACGGCGGTCATCTGCGACAGCTCGATGCGCGAGTACCCGTGCGACAGCGAGGCGGGGTTGATGTCCTCGCCCTGCGCCATCCGCACGATCTGGTACAGATCGGACTGCTCGCGGATAGCCAGGGGCGCGATCGCGGGGTTCGAGGTGACGGAGTTCTCGATGTAGGAGAGCGCGAACGACTCCTCCCGACCATCCAATATATCGCCCAGGTTGTAGGTGTCCGCGCGATTCGACAGCATGTCCGGGATCTGGAACCGGGCGCCCGACTCGGTGTACGGGTTTCCGGCCATGATCACGCAGAACTTCTTTCCGCGCATGTCGTAGGTGCGCGTTCGTCCCTTCCAGACGCCCTCGATTCGACGCTGGGCGTCGCACAGCGAGATGAATTTCTGCAGCAGCTCGGGGTGGGTGTGCTGGATGTCGTCGAGGTACAACATCACGTTGTTGCCCATCTCCAGCGCGAGGTTGAGCTTCTCGACCTCCTGGCGGGCGGTGGCGTTCCCCGCTTCGGTGGGGTCGAGCGAGACGACCTCGTGGCCCAGCGCGGGGCCGTTCACCTTCATGAACACCAGCCCCAGGCGATTCGCCACGTACTCCATCAGAGTGGTCTTTCCGTACCCCGGCGGAGAGATGAGCAGCAGCAGGCCCATGTTGTCGGTGCGCTTTCCGGCCCCCGCCGCGCCCATCTGCTTGGCGAGGTTGTCGCCGATCATCGGCAGGTACACCTCGTTGATCAGGCGATTGCGCACGAAGGCGCTCATCACCTTGGGCATGTACTCTTCGATGCGCAGCCGATGGCGCTCGCGCTCCAGCAGATCGTGGCGCAGCGCACGGTAGGCCTGGAAGCCGGGCACCGTCACCTGCCGGAACCGCTCCAGACGCACGGAGAACTCGTCGAGACGGATGGTCATCGCGCGATCGGTCACGCGCGGGTGCTGTCCCAGCAGGCCCTCCAGGGTGACCTGCGTGCTGGCGCTGCTCGGCTGTCGAGTCAGGCTGCGCTCCGTCATCAGGAGGACCGCCGCCTCCAGGGTGGCGTGGGTGTTCTCGGACTGCGTAGGGTCATTGCCCACCAGGGCACAGACCCAGGACAGCGCTAGCTCCAACCCCTCCGCGGAACCCTCGGCGGCGCGCAGATCGCTCTCGAACGCCAGCCGCGCGCCGGACTGCTGGAGTCGCTCGAACAGCGCCTCTCGCAGTGCGGTGGCCGACGAGCTCACGACGAACCGCGGTGAATCTACCATCAGCTCTTCGCGCAGATACGCGCCTGCCAGCGCCACCTGCTCGGTGGTGAGCTGCTCCCCGAGCGCCTCGCCGAAGCGCTCGCGCAGAGACTCCTCGATGCGTGTCGACATCGACGCCGCCAGCGCGGCGCGGGCCGGCGGGTGCGGCAGCAGCGCCTCCATGCGTGCCAGCCCCTTCGCCCGCCGCTGCCAGTTCTTGCGCTCGGTGTTGTCGGGGATGACGCCCCAGAACAGCACCGCCAGCGCCCGGCAGTCTGCCGAGAATCGCAGCAGCCCCGCCCGACTGCGCAGATCGAGCAGCGCAGTGAGGATGCGCGAGGCGTCGAGGTCGTGGAGGCCGCGCTCGTAGCCCTCCTCGTAGCGATCGGCGGCGTAGGTGCGCACGATCTCGCCCAGTGCCTCGGGCGTGGAGTCGCGCAGCGTGCCCAGAGCGAGCCCGCTTCGTCCCCCCTCTGCGTCGGCCAGCACCTGCGCGGCGAGGTACTCCGCGCGGTAGACCTCAGCGTTCTCGGAGATCAGCGTCTGCTGCCAGTACGGTCGCGTGGCCTCGAACTCAGGATCATCGATGGGATCGTAGAAGTCGGTGCCGGTGAGGTGCAGGGACATGCCGTCGCGGCGCGGCACCACCACCAGCTCCAGTGGGCGCGTATTGACGGCGAACCGGTGCGCGCCGAATCGAATCAGGTCGTCCCCGTCCGCGAACAGCTCGCGGCGGTCGCGCAGGCCGCGGATCGCCTCGGTGCGTGCGCTGGCGAGCTTGGAGAGCAGCTCTTCGCTGCGCACGGTGTCGGAGAGATCGGCAAGCCGCTCGGAGAGCTGCCGCAGCTTCAGCACCATCGCGTCCGAGGCGAACCAGGCGTTCAGCTCGTCTTCTTCCTTGAAGCTGCGCGCGCGTCTCTGCACGGCGCTCAGGATGCGCTCTGCCGCGCCGAACACCGTGTCGATTCGTCGCTGGCGCTGGTCGGTGAGGGTCTGCCGGCGCGCGCTGAACGCCTCGGTGACCTCCTCGCGCTTGGCGATCAGCTCCGGGACGAACTCGTCGAATTCCCCGAAGCGTCCCTCCAGCTCTTCGAGCTGCAGCATCACCGACGAGAGCTGATCGTCGCACTTTTCGGGTGTGTCTGCGCGGGCGATGGCGGACGTGACGCTCAGGCCCAGCAGCTTGAATTGGGCGCCGAACTCCGCGCGGGCCTCTGCCACCCGCAGGCCGGTGCGGTGCGTCTGCAGAATCGCGCGGACGCGGTTGCTCTGCCCGAACACCTCGGAGATGTGCTCCAGGATGGTCGTGCGCGCGGTGGGATCGCCGACCTGCAGGCCGCCGACCACCTCCACCAGCAGGTCCAGCCCTGCCGCCGTCTCTGCCAGGTCTTCGGAGAGCGGGTCGAGGTGGTGGGCCTTCTTCGTCTCCTCGATGCGGCCCTGCAGGCGCTCCAGCTCGTCGGTGATCGGCGCCAGCGCGCCGTCGCGCTGCAGGAACGTCACCACCGCCGCGGAGACTTCGTCGAAGCGCTCAACGACCTCCGCTTCCATCTCGTCGACGCGCGCCAGGTCGATGTAGCGGATCTCTCGCAGCCCGATGAGGTGGCCGCGCTGCCGTCGCAGCCCCGTGAGGGCCTCCATGAACGACTGCACCGCGCGCCAGTCCGCCGGGCGGATGCTCGCCAGCAGCCGCGCCTGGTCGGCCTCTGCGCCGGCCATCGTGTCGGTCGCCTGGGCCCGCAGGGCGCGCACCCGCGCGAACTCGTCGATGATCAGCTCGGCGTTGCGTCGAATCGCCGACAGCGTCTCGGACAGCTCCGACAGCTCAGGCCGTCGGAGCCACAGGTAGCTGTCGCGCACCCGCGTACACATGCCGACCAGATCCTCGTAGATCTGCTGCGTCGGCTTTACGTCGGCGATGGCTCGGCCGACGGCCAGCATGTCCGAGATGCCGCGCACCAGATCGGCGTTGCGCAGCTTCGCCAGGAATGAGTCGCTCTCTGGTGTGGCCTCTGCCGCGATCTCGTCGGAGACGAACGGAGTGCGCCAGATCTCCATCGGGTGGACCCGCGTGCGCTCCTCTGATTCTGCACGGAACACGACCATCGTTCCGTCGTCGAACAGCGTGTAGCCGTGGCAGCGGATGGGACTCTGCACCGTCTGCCGAATCAGGTTGTACGGCAACACGACGTAGCTGCCTTCTTCGATGTGGTGGAAGGCGTACAGCACGTCCTCGCCGTTGGGCGCGCGCACCATCCGCTTGAACAGCAGATCGGCGGTCTGGTCGTCGAACAGCTTGTAGATCCCGCTGCGCAGGTAGAACCCTCCGGGGAAGATGATCCCGTGCCCCTCGGGGAGCTGCACACACGCCTGCCCGATGGCGTCGATGCGGGTGATCTCACGCGTGAGCGTGTTGAAGACCAGGTATCGCTCGGGGTCCGTGCTCTCGTTGAACGGTCGCACCCGCAGCAGGATGAGCGTGCCGAGATCCGCGTAGGCGATGTCGGAGTCGTCGAGCGACTGGGTGCGGTCGTCCACCGGCTCGGAGTAGATGTCTTCGCCGTCTTCTGTGTTGTTCTCCAACCGAACCGTGAGGTCACCGCCGATCGTCTCGACGAACACCTTGTCGAGTACGGAGACGTGCGGATAGCGCCCGGAGACGTGATCGGCGTGGGTGGTCTGCACCCAGCTCATGTCGTGCTGTGGAGGGAACGTGTGATCGCGCTCGCCGCGGTTGTCGACGTATGTGATCTCGTCGCCGACAGCCCAACGGAAGACGCGCCGCGTCTGCCCGCGGCGGCCGGCCAGGAACACCGCCAGGAGGCGACGGCCCGCGGTGGTCTCGACCATCCGCACGAGCTGCAGCCGCACGTGATCGTAGTACTCGAACAGCTCCTGGAACTGCGTGAGGAACGTCGGATCATCCAGGAACGTGTCGCTCAGGGGGACCAGGGGGAAGTCGAACGTCTCGCCGTCCGTCTCGAAGCGGTGCAGGCTGAAGACGTCGCCCACAGCCGCCTGGCGCTTCATGCCGATCTCGACGTTGTAGGCGAGCAGAAGGAGCCCGTCGACGTTGACGATGTTTCGCGGCACGCAGTTGTTCTTTGTGCGGATACGATCCTGCCCGATCGCCGTCATCTCCTCGCCGCCGAAGACCTCCTTGCGCTGCTCATTGAGCGCCCGGGAGCGGCGGGTGAGACCGCCCGCGCTGTTCTTCAGGCGGGCGAGGAGGACCTCATAGTTACCGGCGTCTACTGCGGCGTCGGTGCTGTCCAGCTCTTCGCTCGGGGGAACGGGCTCGCTCACGGATCACCCCGCGGGGGTCTCGTCGATGCCCAGCTCGCGGGCCTGGTGGAGCAGGGAGCCCAGCTTCTCGCGGAGCGGTCCCTCGGCCTTGGACATCAGGTGGGTGAGCACCGCGGCCACCGTGGCGCTGCGCACCGCGGGGCTGCCCAGCAGCCGTCCGTCGAGCACGGACGTCACGAGCTGCTCGGCGGTCTGTCCGCTGCCGCGGAAGCCATCCATCAGCTCGCCAAGCCCGGAGACCTGGCTGAAGCGCTCGGCGAGGCCGCCCTCGCCGCCGATGATCTTGATGTCGGCGCTGTCGAAGGCGGAGCCCAGGATGCGCGCCTGGGCCTCGGCGACCGACCGCGCGGTCTGCGCGCTGGCCTCCACGCCGGCCAGCTCCACGATGCGATCCTTCTCAAGCTGCAGCCGGAACTCCTCGTGCTGCTGCGCGGAGCCCTCCATCGCCTGCAGGGCCTTGGCCTTCTCCAGCAGGCCGGTGGCCTCTGCCTGGAGCCGCGCGCGGACCCCCGCGGCCTCGGCCAGCCCAAGGCGCTCGGTGGCCTCGGCGTCCGCGGCCTTGCCCGCGGCCTGCGCCATCAGCCGCTGACGCTCCACCTCGACGTCCGCGAGACCGAGCTTCTGGGTGGCCTCGGCGTCGGCCGTCTTGCCGGCGGCCTCGGCGAGGAGCCTGGCGCGGATCACCTCGGCCTCGGCGCTGCCCAGCTCGCGTGCAGACACGGCGGCGGCCAGGCCCTGGCGCTCGGTGGCCTCTGCGTCGGCGGCCTTGCCGGCGGCCTGTGCCATCAATCGCTGACGCTCGATCTCGACATCTGCGAGGCCCAGCTTCTGGGTCGCCTCTGCGTCGGCGGTCTTGCCGCTGGCCTCTGCCAGCAGGCGCTCGCGCTCGATCTCCACCTCAGCGAGCCCCAGCTTGCGGGTGGCCTCCGCGTCGGCGGTCTTGCCGGCGGCCCCGGCCTCCATACGGGCCCGGATGACCTCGGCCTCGGCGGTGCCCTGCTGCCGCGAAGCGGACGCGGCGGCCAGCCCCTTCTTCTCGATGAGCTGGATCTGCACCTCGTCGACGCGGGCCTTCGCCAGACCCTTCTGCTCCAGGCCCTGCGCCTCGGCCTCCATCTTCAGCCGGATCACGTTGGCGTCGGCCTGCCCCAGCTTCTCGCGGGCGACGGCGTTGGCTTCTTCCACGCGGGCCTTGGCCAGCCCGGCGGCGGCGGTCTCGGCCTGGATGGCCTCGGCCAGGCGGCGGCGCGCCTGGGCCTCCATGTCGGTGGCCTCCATGTCGGACCTGGCGAGCGTCAGGCGCTCGCGGGCCTTGAACTCGGCGACCTTGTCGGTGGCCTCGGCGGCCTTGATGTCCTTGACGAGCTGCTCCTCGGCCTCGGCCTCGGCGTCGGTGACCTTCACGGTCTTGTTGCGGTCTGCCTCGGACGTGGCGCGCAGGGTCTTGATGTTCTCCTCCTCTTCGGCGACGTTGCGCTCGACCGCGATGCGCGCCCGGATCTCCTCGGCGATGAGACGGCGCTGCTCCTCGAGGGCCTTCTCCTTGGAGATGCGCTGCAATTCGACCTCGCGCTCGCGGGCGATGGACTCCAGCTCGCGCTCTCGGACCACCTGCTCGTGCTTGACCGCCACGGCCCGCTCGCGATCCTTCTCCTTGATCTCCTTCTGCCGCCGCCGGTCGATCTCAGCCAGCTCGATGGTCTCGTTGGCCTTGATGTTGGCTACATCGGTCTTCTGCTTCTGCACCGACCGGACCTCGGCGATCTCGGTGGCGGTCTGCGACTTGACCGTCGCGATGGTCTGTTGCTCAGTGGCCTCGGTCTCGGCGCGCTCGCGGTCCATCGCCATCACGGCCTTGTCGGCCTCGAGGTTCTGGCGGCCCAGATCCATGCGCAGGCGCTGCTCCTTGTCGTTGGTGTTCTTGCGCTGCGTGGTGGTGATCTCGGTGATCTTGAAGATGCCCTGGGAGTCCAGGATGTTCGCCGGATCCAGCAGCTTGAGCGGCGTCTGCTCGAGGTAGTCGATGGCCGCGTCGTCGAGCAGGTACCCGTTGAGGTCGGTGCCGATGGCCTCGATGATCTTGCTCTTGAAGCCCAGGCGCTCGCTGTAGAGCTGCTCGAAGTCCATCTGCTTTCCGGCGGACTTGAGCGCCTCGGAGAACTTGGCGACGAACAGGGTCTCCAGCGTCTGCTGATCGGAGGCGCGCTTGCAGCCGATGGACTGGGCGACCCGCAGCACGTCGTCGCTCTCCTTGTTGACGCGCACGTAGAAGCTGACCTTGATGTCGGCGCGGATGTTGTCTTCGCAGATGAGGCCGTCTGCGCCGCGGCGCTCGATCTCGATGGTCTTCAGCGAGATGTCCATCAGCTCGGCGCGGTCGACCACCGGCAGCACGATGCCGCCGGAGAACGTCACCGCGGTCTTGCCGCGGATGCTGTTGATGATCAGCGCCTGGCCCTGATCGACCTTTCGGTAGACCTTGGGCAGCATGTACAGCAGGATGCCCAGGCCGATCACCAGGAAGGCGCCGAGGCCGGCGGTGATGAAGGGCATGGGAGCGATGTCGGCGAGCAGCGGTGTCATGGGATCACGCGGCGGGGGTGAAGAGTCAGGCGGAGCCCGGAGCGAGGGGCTCAACGATGTAGGCGTTTCGGTCTTTGTCGTAGTAGGCGAGGAGGGTCTGATCACCGTGGGTCAGGGAGTTCTCGTGGTCGCAGCGGATCTGGAACACCAGGATGTCGCCGCCGTCGCGTAGCTCTCCCTGGCCGAGCTGGGCGTCGACCCGGCTGGTCTGTACCGTGCAGACCTTGCCCACGAAGTCGGCCTTGGTGGGTCCCTCGTGGGTCTCGAACACGGGCTCCAGCGGACGGACCAGCACAGACGTGAGCATCACGCCGACGATGAAGGCCAGCGAGCCAACGACGCAGCCCACCAGCAGGGGCGGCAGGCCGCTGGCGTACAGCGTGGCGACCTGCATGCCGATGCCGGAGCCCATCCACGACAGCAGGGTGATGAAGCTGATGGAGATCGTCAGCGGTACGCGCCGCAGGCGCAGCAGGGCCAGCAGCTTGGCCAGCCCGCTCTCGGAGGCGTCGGCCGCGCCGTCTGCGCCGTCAACGGCTCCCTCCAGGGCCTCGCCCGCCCCGTCCAGGGCCTCGCCCGCCCCATCCAGGGCCTCTGCGGCGCCATCCAGAGCCTCTGCCGCGCCGTCCAGGAACCCGTCCGCGGCGCCGTCCAGATCGAACAGATCGATGTCGGCGGCGCCGACGATCACGAACATCCAGTACAGCAGTATCAGGGCCAGCAGGACGGTGTAGACCACCGTGGGAAAGGCCAGGATTTGCGTGAGGAAGTCGGACATGGCGTCCTGGAGTCGGGGGCTGATGCCAGTAACATCGGCTAAGCGGGGGGACATGAAACGTCCACTCTCTGAGATGATGCGCCACTTCGACGGGCTGGCCGAGTCGTATGCCGACTGGCCGGAGACCACGCCCGGCAACTGGCACAAGGCCATCCACTTCGGGGTGCTCGATCGCGCTGAGCTGGACCATCGCGACGTGCTGCTCGATCTGGGCTGTGGCACCGGGCGGCTCGTCCAGCAGGTGGCGCCGCATGTCTTGCGGTCGGTCGGTGTCGATGCATCGCCGGGGATGCTCGCGCTGGCCAGGGCCCGCAAGCCCCCGCTCGCCAATGTTGACTGGGTGATCGGCGATCTGCGCAACCCGCCCAACGTCGAGGGGCTGTCAACAGTCACGATGTGCTACGCGGTTCGCTACCTCGACAGCGACGAGCGAACGGCCCTCTTCCGCAAGCTGCACAGACGGATGGGCCGCGACGGGCTGCTGGTCATCGGCGACATCCTGTGGAGCATGGCGCCCGACGTGGTGGACGAGGTCGAGGGCTGGCTCGATGAGGGCGTCGCGCACACCGTGCTGGTGTCCGAGATCGAACGCGAGCTGCGGGACGCCGGCTGGTGGCCGTGGGTGGATCGGGTGCATCCGGCGCTGGCTGTGATCCGGTGCGCCTGGATCGATCCGCGTGATCGCGATCCGCAGAAGCGCGGCGGGTGACGCTGACTCGCTGATCGGCGATCTGCTCTGGCGCGGCGGTGAAGTCGGTCATCAACGCGGACATGATCGCGCCCCACAACCCGCCCGAGATCCGGGCGAGCTTGAGGAACTTCGAGGTCTGTGGAGAGGAGGTGGTCATGGCACCTCACTGATCGCGCAGCGCCATCAGCATCATGCCGAGCTGGTTGTGACCCTGCGGCTGCCCATCTGCGCGGCGCAGGCTGCCCCCCCAGAACGACCGCGCGCCCGCCCGCTCGAAGTGCAGCAACGCCAGCCCTTGAGTGGACTGCAATACATCCCGGAACAGGCTGTCTTGCGACCAGCGAGCCTCCAGCGCAGCCTGCGTCACGCTGATCCGGCGCGCCTCCCAGTCCGCAGAGTCGAGCGTCGCGCCGTGGCGTCGATACGCGCCGCGTCCCCCGGCCTTCTTCGCAGCGAACGGGTCGGGACCGACCGCCTCCGGGCCGGCGGCGGCGTGAAACCAACCCTCCATCTCCGGTCGGTCGCTGGACCGGGCCTTGCGGCCCTGGAACCAGTGCTCGACGGACGACCAGCGTGCGCCGTCGATCTCCAGCGTGACCGGGTGGAAGTTGGACAGGACCCGTCGCCAGGTTCGGGGCAGACCGGGCCGGAGCGGGGGCGACGGGCGTGACCTTGAGAAGAACACCACGGTGGACAGGCGCACCCGCTGGGCAGCTGTGAGCGGACCGAGTGTTTGGGTGCCCCACTCTCCGTACAGCGCTGCGCAAGTGTGTTGGATGTCGGGCGGGAGGTCGGCCTGTGTCTGGACGCGCGGGTGGAGGGTGAGTCTGCGGCGGGCGGGGCTCGGTGAAGACAGGGAGGGCAGCTCCGGGTCGTGGAGGAGGTAGGGCTCCAGCAGCGTCCGGGCGCGCTGGGTCTCCCGGGCCGGGAAGGTCAGGGTCACGGTCTGTTGGACTTCATCCGTCTGCATCGACATCTCTTCAGGAGGCGGGCTCAGCTGAGTAGGTACCCCCCATCCAACACCAGCACCTGCCCGGTCATGAAACCGCTCTCGGCGCTCGCCAGCGTGACCGCCATCCCGGCGACCTCCTCGGGCTGTCCGTGTCGGCCCAGCGCGGCCCGCGCGTGGTACGCCTCGACCACCTCTGGAATCGCCGTGAGCGCTTGCGAAAAGCGCGTCTCGATCAGCCCGGGGGCCAGCGCGTTGACCCGGATGTCGTGTCCGCCCAGCTCCAGCGCCAGCGTGCGCGTCAGCGAGACCAGCGCCGCCTTGGTCATCCCGTAGATGCCCTGGCCCGGCGCTCCCCGAAGCCCGAAGATGCTGCTGACGAACAGCACGCAGCCCGGTCGGTCGGCGTCGATCAGCCTCTTGCCGACCTGCCGAGTCAGCTCGAACGGTCCCTCCAGGTTGACCTCGAACGTCTTGCGCCACGCCGCCCACTCCAGATCGAGCATGGGCCCGAAGTAGGGGTTGGTGGCGGCGTTGTTCACCAGGATGTCGGGCACGCCGACCCGCTCCACCACCTGCTCGACGAATGGCCCGATGGAGCCTGTGCGGCCCATGTGACAGGCCATCGGCACGGCGCAGCCCGGCCGGGCTGCGTTGAGTCGCTCAGCGACGGCCTCCAGACCTGCCTGTTTGCGCGACGACAGCACCACCGTGGCGCCCTCGCGGGCGAAGGCCGCGGCGATGGCCGCGCCGATGCCGCGGCTGGCGCCGGTGATCAAGGCCGTGCGGCCGGCTAGACGTCCGGCATGGTGATGGGCGTCAGGGGGATGGGTCATGGGCACCTCGCGCGCTCCCGATAACCGAACCGGGCCTCGGCACGGCCCGGAGCCCAGCCGCCGGGCAGACCCGGAGATCAAGGCGCTGCTGGAGGCCGTGCGAGCGCCCGGCGCCACCCACCGCGGGCCCGCGAGCCTGCTGCTGCGTGGACTCGGCGCGCTGTACGCCGTGGGCTTCCTCATCCTGGCGCGGCAGGGGCCGGCGCTGTTCGGCAGCCGGGGCCTGCTGCCGGCCGACGCCTACCTCGATCGCGTCGCCGGAGCGTTGGGGCCGGGCTGGCCGTCGTGGTCGCGTCTGCCCACCCTGTTCTGGATGGATTGCTCCGACGCTGCGCTGGTGGGTCTGGCATGGGCAGGCGTCGCGGGCGGGCTGGCGATGGTCGCGGGCGTGGCCCACTCGGCGCTGCTGGCGGCGCTGTGGGCGCTGTATCTGTCGTTCGTACATGTAGGGCAGGACTGGTACGGCTATGGCTGGGAGACGCTGCTGCTGGAGGTCGGCTTTCTGTCGATCTTCCTGGGACCGCTCACCCGCCTCCGCCTGACGGGTCCGCCTCCGGTTCCCGTCATCTGGCTGCTGCGCTGGACGACCTTTCGGCTCTGGTTCGGCGCCGGCCTCATCAAGATCCGCGGCGGTGACTGCTGGCACGAGCTCACGTGTCTGCAGTTCCACTTCGAGACCCAGCCCAACCCGAACCCGCTGTCGTGGTGGCTGCACCAGGCGCCCGCGGAGCTGCTGATGGCGGGCGTGGCCTGGAACCACTTCATCGAGCTGATCGTGCCGTTCGCCGTGCTGACGCCGTGGCGGCGCGCGCGGGCCGCGGCGGGCGCGCTGCTGATCTCGTTTCAGCTCATGATCATCCTCAGCGGCAACCTGGCGTTCCTCAACCACCTCACCATCGTGCTGACGCTGTGCTGCTTCGACGATCGCAGGCCTGCGGCGCGCGCGGAGCGGCGTCCGCTGCACCTGATGGTGCTGGCCTTGCTGGTCGGCCTCGTGGTCTGGCGCAGCGTCGGGCCGGTGGGCAACATGCTGTCTTCAGAGCAGGTGATGAACACCTCGTACGATCCGCTGCACCTCGTCAACACCTACGGGGCCTTCGGCTCGGTGGGCGAGCAGCGCCGCGAGGTGGTCATCCAGGGGACCTCCTCCAGGGAGCAGCCGCGCTGGCTGGACTATGAGCTGCCCTGCAAGCCCGGCGACGTCTCTCGACGGCCCTGCGTGATCACGCCCTATCACTACCGGCTGGACTGGCAGATCTGGTTCGTGCCGCTGGGGCGTCTGGAGAGTCACCTGTGGCTGGTGCATCTCGTCGCGCGGCTGCTGGACGGCGACCCGTTGATCGCCGGCCTGCTGGCCTACGACCCGTTCGGCGAGACGCCTCCGCAGGCGATCCGGGTGGCGATGTACCGCTACCGGTTCGCGCCACAGGGCTCGCCCGACTGGTGGGAGCGCGAGTACGAGGGCGAGCTGATCCGCCCCCTCACGCGGGACGACCCACAGCTCACAGCGATCCTGGAGCAGCGCGGATGGCGCGCCGCAGCCACCAGCCCGCCGGCGCCGTGACGCACAGCACCGCGGCGGTCCAGGCCGCCAGCGAGCCGATCGCCGGTCCCAGCAGAGGCAGCGCGAGCGCCGCCAGCAGTGCGTGGGCAGAGACGCTCGCCGACCCCAGCATCATCGGTCCGACCGCCCCCGCGGGCACCGCCGCGCCCTGGGAGATCCACAGCCCCACCATCGTCGTAAAGAAGATCGCCGGGAACACCGCCACCATCCCCGCCAGCAGCGGGCCGCTCACCGCCGCCAGCCACACCGCCAGCCCGATGGCCGTCGCCGCCAGCGCGCCCCGGGCCAGCAGCATGATCGGCCCGACGGACTGCGTGCCCCGTGGGGCGGGGGGCGCCCGCCGGCAGGCCAGCACCCCGATGATGAACGTCGTGACCACGAACCCCGCGCCCGCGAGGAGCAGCGGCACCCCCGCCGCGCGCACCTGCGCCAGTCCCAGCACGCCGAGCGCCGCTGCCGTTGCCCAGCCCGAGGTGGTCAGCAGCACCATGCCCGGCAGGTGGAGCCGCGCCGGGAGGCCGCTCAGGCGCGGGGGCAGCACCCGCCACAGGAACAGGTACAGTGCGTTGATCAGCATGCCCACCGCCGGCACGGCCATCGCATCCTGGAAGTCCGCGGTCGTGGCGCTCTGCGCGTAGATGCCCAGGGTGGCCGGCACGATGGTGGTCGGCAGGGTGGCGATCAGGCCGCCGAGCCGCCCGCCGAGGCGCTCGATCGCCACCGTCGACGCGATGGCCACCAGCCCTGAGAAGAGCGCGGAGAGCACGACGGGGTGGAGCGACATGGGCCAGCCTCTCGGGCGCGGCCCGAACCTTCTCTCAGTTTTTCGAGTTTTTTTGCTCCGGGGGGTGTCGCCCGCCGAGCGCTGTTCCGTAGCCCCTCATGAGACGAAGCGGAGAACAACATGCGCCAGCTCCCCCACCATCACAAACAGCGCGGCAGCCTGCTGACCAACCCCCGCCTCTGGGACGCTCTGCTGTGGGGCCTGCTGGCGCTGCTGGCCATCACCTCCCTGCCCGTCCTGATGGAGATGCCCGCCCGCGTGATGCGGCGCGCCTATCTGCTGGCGTTCCTCGTCGTTCCTCCGACCGTCACGATGGTGGGCGTGCAGATGCTGCTCGGGAAGCCGCGGGTCAAGAAGGCGCCGCTCGCCTGACGCGCTCGGGCCGCAGTCGGCGGCCGCAGTCGGCAGAAGCATCGAATAGGGGGCAGGCATGGGATGCCCCCACCCGACGCCGCCCGGACTGCCTTGACTCCGGACTTCGCCCGCTGGCGGCCACGCGCGCTGCTGGCGGCGCTGGTGGTCGTGCTCGTGGTGACCGTTCGCGCTGCATGGCTGGCTGACGACGCCTACGTCACCTTTCGGATGGCGGACAACTGGGCGCTGGGCTTCGCCCTGAGCTGGAACCCCGCCGAGCGGGTGATGGCTGTCGTTCATCCGCTGTGGCTGCTCATCCTCGCGACGCTCGGCTCCGCTTGGAATCACCCTCAGGGGCTCTCGCTGGGCCTCTCGGTGGTGTCCATTTCGCTGATGGTGATCGTGGTGTTTCGGCTGCTGTGGGAGGGGGCGCGGACACCGTGGGCCCGGCCGCTTGTGGCGATGACGGCGCTGCTGTCGAGCCGCGCCTGGGTGGACTACGCGGCCTGTGGCCTGGAGACGCCGCTGTCCTACCTGCTGCTCGCGCTGCTGGCCTGGGGCTGGCTGCGACGCAAGCCGATGGACACCTACCGGCTGGCGCTGTTCGCCGGGCTCGCCCTCCTGAACCGCCCCGATCACCTGGTGCTGCTCGCGCCGCTCCTGCTGGCGCTCCTCGTCGGGGCGCCGTCGATGCGGTGGGTGCTGCTGTTCTGCGGCGGGCCACTCGCCGTGTGGACGGGCTTTTCGCTGTTCTACTACGGCGATCCCCTGCCCACGCCGACGCTGGCGTGGCTGTCCACGGCGCCGTCTCTCTCGGATCGGCTGGTCAGCGGCGGGCGGTACCTGCAGGACTCGCTTCAGCGCGACCCGGTGCTGCTGCCCCTGCTCGTGCTGGGCATCGCCGCGACCATCCTGCGGGTGCGGGTCGTGCGGAGCGCTCGTCGCCCGCTCCTGCTGGTGAGCGGGGTCCCGCTCTACCTCATCGCGGTGGTGGTGGTCGGGGGCGACGCCATGAGCGGTCACCTGCTGGCGGCCCCCTTCCTGCTCGCCGTCCTGTGTGGCCTGACCAGCGCCCGACTGGACGCTCGCGTCGCCGCGGTGCTGGTGGTCGCGATCGGCGGGCCGGGCCTGTGGGCCGCGACCGCTGAGCCGCAGCCCGCCCGCTGGGGAATCGCCGACGCGCGCCGGGTGATGGTGCCTGTCACCGGGGCGTCGCGGATGTGGCGAGACGGGAGCTGGCCGGTCCAGCCGGCGCGGCAGCGCCCCCCGGAGGACGTCATCGCCACCGCCGACATCGGGATGGCGGCCTATGCTATGGGACCGGGAGTGCACCTCGTCGACACCACGGGACGCGCGGAGCCGGTGCTCGCGCGGCTGTCCGGTCCGCCGCGCCCGACGCCCGGACCCGCCGAGCGGGCGCTGCCGGATGGCTACCTGGAGACGATCGCTTCGGGCCACAACCGCATCACCGATCGGGAGCTCTCCCGCATGGTGAGCGCGATGTGGACCCTCACCCGGGCGCCGCTGACCGATCCTGCACGGCTGGAGGCGCTGTGGACTCTTCACACTGCATCGAGGGGCTGGGAACGATGACCGGGAATGACGCCATCTCGCCGCTCGTACAGTCCGGCGGCTACGCGATCTACGAGGAAGACGGCCGTCTGCTTTTCGCGAACCTGGGCACCGGCTGGATGTGGAACGCGGGGTTCGTCCTGGCGCTCCTCGTGTTCATCGTGGGCATGAACGGGATCATCTTCATCGGGCTGGGCCTGGCCGGCGTCGCGGACGTTCCGCCGGCGTGGGTGGGTGGCGTGTTCCTGGGCATCGCCAGCGTCCTGGCGCTGCTCCTTCGCTCGCTGTTCCGCGTCACCCGACGGGTGCGTCCGCTCGATCGCCGCCGCGTGGTGGCGATCGTGGACATCCCGGGCGGACGGCTCCTGGATGGGAGCGAGAGACCGCTGGCGTCGCTGTCGGAGGTGCGCTTCGGTCGGGCCCTCCAGCTCACCTCCAGCGCGCCGTCCCTCGCTGCCCGCTGGAGCGGCGGCCGACGCATCATCGCGCAGGGGAACTTCTTCGCGGGGGGGAACGCTGCCTTGGAGGCGGTCCTGCGAGAGCGGGGGCTCTGGACCTGAGCTGGGCGGGCCTGGGTTGGGTGGATCTGGGTTGGGTTGGGTGGATCTGAGTTGGGCCGAACGCTCCGGTCGAGCCGGTGGTCACCGAGGCTGTCGCAGCAACCCGTGAATCTCAGCGTGGACCGCGGTCATCTCTGTCGTGACCGTCTCGTAGGGCGCGTCGGCCTCGCTGACCAACCCCCAGTTGTTGTCCTCGCCGTCGAAGCGCCCATCGGCCGGCTGGTCGACCCACTGGAACCAGTGGTGACCGACGATCCAGGGCACGGCCTGGTACTGCCTTGAGTAGGCGGCGAACGCGGCGGCCCGGTCCGTCTGGGTGTCGAATGTGGGGTAGATCGGCGGCCATGAGTTTGCCAACCCTGCGTCGGCCGCGCGGAAGCCGAACTCGGTGATCAGAATCGGCAGGTCGATGTCTGTGTGGAGGGCGGCGAAGCCGTCCGCGGGATCGAGGCCGCCTGAGATGCCGAGCGCGGCCTCGGCGACGCCATCGACGAAGACGTAGTTGTTGGCGCTGAACACATCGACGTGGGTCGCCTGGACCGCCCAGACCTCGGATCGGGTCATCACCGAGACCTCGCGGTTGCCGAGGATGAGGTGGTCGGGATCGACCGCGCGGATCGCGCTGGTGGTCGTGGAGAAGTACTGCTCGGCGGCCATCTCCAGGAACGCCGTGGTGAGCTTCGCTGCGGTCTCTGTGCCGGCGCGGTTGAGGGGATCCCAGTCGCCGGTGTCACTCAGCATGGCCTCTCGATCGGCGTAGTCGGTCTCGAGGGCGACGTTGACATCGGAGACGCTGCCCAGCTCCGAGAGCAGCAGATCGACGGCGGCCTGCTTGCCGGGCGTCTCAGGACCGGTGGACAGGTAGAGCTGGAGCAGGGTGTCCAGGCCGCGCCAGTCAGGCCCCCAGCGGATCTCGTTGTCGATGAACCAGCCGATCAGTCGGGGGTTCTCGCCGTGCGCGGCGGCGGCGGCCTGGGCGGACGCCGTCACGGTCTCCTCCCAGGCGGGGTCGAACCAGTCGGCCACGTCGCCGGTCTCCCAGTCGCCGCCAGAGAGGCGCAGGTTGACGGCGAACGGCATGCGGGCGCCGAGCAGGTCGGCGTCGCTCCACGAGCCGGCGGTGTTGAAGCCCCACGATCGCAGGCGCGCGGCGGCGGCGTCGGCCCAGGCGTCGTCGGAGCCGTAGACCGCCTCCACGGTGTCGTGGTAGGCGTACTCTCCGGTGGTCTTGGCGGCTGAGCCCCACGGGGTCGCGGTGTTGACGCCAGCCGACCACATCGGGTGGCCCTCGGGGGTGACGAACCACCAGCGGTCGCAGAGAGGCTCCACCCGGAACCAACCTGTGGCCTCCAGGGAGACGCGGAGATCACCGCCGTAGGGATCGAGCGCGACCTCTCCATCCACGTCGATGCAGTCATCGGGCGTGCTGGTCGGGACGGGTCCGCTGTCGGTCGTCGGACCGGTGTCGCTGCTGGATGGTGTGGTCGAGGACATCCCCGACTGCGATGTCGCGGGTGGGGAAGACGCGGTGCAGGCGACGAGCGTCCACAGGGCAGTGGCATGCCGGGCGGCGGCCTTGAGGTTCAAGAGGGCGTCCCTACGTGCCGCGGGGTGGCGTCGACGAGCGAGACCAGCGCGCCGAAGTCCAGCGGCTTGAGGAGGTGGCGATTGGGGATGCGGTCCAGGAACGACTGCACCGTGTGATCGACCGCGCCGCCCGTGATGAAGACCATCCGCTCGCACAGCTCAGGCCTCGTGGCCTCGAGCGCCTGGTAGATGTCCATCCCCGACAGATCCGGCAGCATGATGTCACACAGGATGATGTCCCAGTCGAACTCCGCGCAGCGAACGAGGGCCTCTTCGCCGCGGTGGACCACCGTGACGTCGTGCTTGAGGAGGAACTCCACCAGCACCTCGGTGAGCATGTGTTCGTCGTCGATCAGCAGCACCCGGGCGCAGCTCGTATCCGGCGTCTGTCGGGCGAGGGGGACGGCGTCGGAGGCGGGGCGCAGCCGAACGCGGAAGACCGAGCCCTCTGATGATGAGCGATGTAGCTGAAGCGTCCCGCCCATCCGGCGGAGGAGGTTCTGACAGAGGAACAGCCCCAGCCCGGCGCTGTCCTGGTCGTGTCGGGTGGTGAAGAACGGCTCGAAGATGCGGTCCTGGATGGCGTCGGGGATCCCTCGCCCGCTGTCGGGTAGGTCGACATGGATCCAGCCGTCGTCGCCGACGTCTGTGGCGACGACGATGCGGTTGTCGTCTGGTGAGCCGGGGTCGATGGCCTGGGCGGCGTTGCTCAGCAGGTTGAGCAGGATGTCGCCCAGCCAGGCAGCGGCGCCCAGCGCGGGCGGCGGGATGTCGCCGACGCGGGTGATGCGTGCGCGGCCTCGGAGGAGGGGCGTGACCAGCGGCAGGGTGGAGGTGATCACCGCCTGCACGTCGATCTCTCCGCTCATCCGCGGGCCGCTGGCGGCGAAGCTGCGTAGCTCTCCCACGATGTCTCGTACGCGCGCGACGCTCTGCTGCGCGCGATCGACCCGATCGAGGAGGCGCGCGCGCTCCTCGGACGACAGCGAGTCGATGCGCGTGGCCTCCGCGGAGACGAGGTGGAGGTTACCCAGGAGCACCGTCAGGGGGTTGTTGATCTGGTGGGCGAGGCCGGCGGCGAGCCGCCCCAACGAGGCCATGCGATCGGCGCGCCGCAGGTGGATCTCCAGCGCCTGCTTCTCCGTTAGATCGCGCCCCACGATGAGTCGAGCGGGGGCGCCGTCGTAGTCCACCGTGACCGGGGAGGTCAGCTCGACCGGGATGGAGCGCCCAGCGCGATGCCGCAGCGCGACGGTGCCGGTGGGGAGCTCTCCGGGATCGCTCAGCGGGTCGATGAGGGCCGAGAGGCGTCGGCCCAGCAGCTCCTCCGCGGAGGCGCAGCCCAGGATGCGTCCCAGGGCGGGGTTGGCGTAGAGGATGACCCCATCTCGCAGGATCGCCATGGCGTGGGGGACAGCGGAGATCACCTGCCGCAGCTCCTGCTGGGAGCGTTTCAGCACGGCCTGCGCCTGCTGCTGCGCGGCGTACGCAACGCGGCTGGAGATGTCGGTCTGGGAGCCGACGATGCGGGAGGGCTGCCCGCCGGGCTGACGCTCCATGAGGGCGCGACAGAGCATCCAGCGCCAGGTCCCGTCTTCGTGCCGGAGCTGGTACTCCACCTCCAGAACGGGGGTCTGTCCAGATCTGTGCGCGGCGATGGCCTCCTCGGCGGCGGGTCGGTTGTCGGGGTGGATGCGATCGAGCCACTGCCCGATGTCCTGGTCGCCTCCCGTGTCGTCGTCGGTGGCCTCGCGGCCGATCATCGCCCACCAGCGCGCCGAAAAGAAGACGTCACCAGTGAACAGGTTCCAGTCCCACAGGCCGTCCTCGGTGGCCTGTGCGACCAGCTCGTAGCGCTGCTGGGCCCGCTCGAGGCGCCGCAGTGTGGTGCGATGTCGGTCCAGCTCGGTGGCGAGGCGCTGGCTGAGCTGCTCGAGCTGGCGCTGCTGCTCTCGGCTGCGCCAGGCGTAGCCCAGCGTGCCGGCGGCGAAGGCCAGGACGCTGAGCACCATGATGTAGAGCGTCTGGAACAGCTGGTCGATGCGCTCAGCCTGGAGGGTGGTGCGCGCACGCAGGGTGTTCTGGAGGCGCACCGTGGCCGAGCGGGCCTCGACCGCGGCCTGTGACGAGTCGGGATCGCGCGACAGACGCCCCAGCGCTGACAGCACGGTCTCGACGTCCTGCGCGCGCCCCTGCCGCAGAGCAGGGTTGGCCTCGTCGGCGATGCTCGCGGCCAGCGCGGGGTGGATGTACTTGAAGCGACCCTCCGCGCGCGAGACAGCCTGACGGGCGGACTCCAGGGGCAGCGTCGGGGACTGGCTCTGCTCGATGTCCGCGGCGATGAGCTGCAGGGTGTCGCCCCAGGCTGCGCGCTGTCCCATCTCCGTGCGGAGGCTGTCCAGCGAGAGGATGGTCGCCAGACCCCACACGCTGAAGCCGATGACCACCACGATGAGGAGGCGGAAGACCAGCCGTCCGGTAGAGGCGGAGCTGGGGGGCTGGGCTTCGGCCATCATGGAGCCCCGGGGCGTGGAGTCCTGGGAGCAAAACCTGGGAATAACCCCTTTATCGTGGGCGCCTCATGGCGTACCCGTGTCCAGCATGAGCCCCGTGTCTGCGGGCGGCGGCTCGGTCGGCCCGGAGCCGGTCGAGGTCGTACCCGTAGAGGTGCCGCCGCTCGAGCTGGTGCCACCCGAGGTGGTGCTGGTCGTGTCTGTGGTGGTCGTCGTGCCCGTGGTCTTTGTTCCACCTGTTGAGCCGCCGGTAGATCCTCCCGTCGTGCCGCCGGTGGAGCCACCTGTCGTTCCGCCCGTGGATCCTCCGCTCGTCGTTCCGCCGGTGGTCCCCCCGGTTGTGCCGGTCGTGGAGGTTCCGCTCGTGGATGTGCCGCCGGTCGTGGTGCCACCGGTTGTGGTGCCGGTCGATGTGCCGGTGTCGATCAGATCGTCGGAGAGATCGGGGTTGGCTCGCGGAGCCAGGGGTGGGGTGAAGTCTGCGCAGGAGTCGATCGCGAGGCACGCCTCGCTGCGGATCTCCTTGCCCTCGGCCTGCAGGTACAGCCCGGCCATGTTGAAGAAGAACGTGCCTGTCTCCCACACCGGCGGCAGCTCATCGCAGCCGCAGGGCTCGGCCTTGCAGGCGGCCTCGCAGTCTTCGCGTTGTTTGTCGCGTCCCCAACCGGGGGGGTTGGGGCCGTGCTGTCCGTAGGGTGTGGGGTACATGAACAGCGACGCTGACTCGCCGCCGTGCGCGTCGGTCTCACCCAACCCCAGGCGCAGCGGCACGTCGGCGCGGGGGACGGTGTCGGTCCAGTAGTCATCGCCCTCAGAGAAGTTGTCGATGTCGAGCAGGGTCCCGTTTCCAGCAGCGTCGGTGAACCGCTGCGTGAGCGTCACACCCTCTGCCACATAGTTGTCGATCAACACCTGGTTCTCGGGGACGCCCCAGGGTGTGTCTGCGTCGGTGTAGTCCAGCAGGCCCGCCGCGCGGCTGACCGTCATGGCGCCGGAGACCGGAACGCTCATGTCGCCGATGGACGTGAGCTGGAGGATGTGCGTGGCGGTCTCCTGACCGGTGCCCTCGTAGACGATGGGCTCGCGCAGGGCATGCCGCGCGAGGATCGCGGGATCGGCCGGATCGAGGATGAGCTGGCCGAGCCCCTGGAAGCGTCGCAGCTCCGGGCGCGCGCGGTGCAGGCCCAGGCCCTCGCCCAGCGAGACGAGCGGGGTGCCCGCCTCGGTGATGTTCTCCTGGAAGATCACCTCGTTCTCGAAGGTGTCCACCACCTCGCGCGCGACTGCGCCAGCGATCTCGGGACAGTCCTCGCCGCCCTCTACGCCAGCGCCCTGGTGCAGCGTGAAGCGCAGCGAATCATCGACATCGGCCTCGAGCTGGATGCGCAGCGTCCCGTCTTCGGCGATCACCCCGCAGCCTCGCTCCCCGTTGGAGAGGTTCTCACCCAGCATGGTGTCTCCCACCGCGGCGCTCTCCAAGGTGGCCACGTGCAGGTGGGCGGGATCGTCGTTGAGGTCGGGGATGATCATCTCCAGCATCAGCCCGCCGGCCTTGTCGTCGATGGTGCCGGCCCAGATCGGGCCCATGGTGCGACAGATGAACGCCTCGGGCACCCCGCCCTGCTTGCTGCGCAGGCCCAGATCGCCCATGCCGCCGCCGCCGACGATGGGCGCGATGGCGTCGAGCTCGGGCTCTACCCCGCCGACCACCATGCTCATCATGCCGCCCAGCGAGCCGCCGAGCATCGACAGGCTGGCGTCGCCGCCCAGGTCGATGACGCCGTCACCGTCGAAGTCTCCGGCGACGCCCGAGGGCGTGTGCCCCTCGAAGCCCGCGCCCCAGCTCTTGCTGCCGTCCCAGGTGCGCATGATCCGCACGAGCTGCATGTAGTCGAGCGCGCTCTGCCGCACGACGTCGCGGGTGTGGAACAGGTAGCTGGTCCAGAAATCCGCGCCGCTGTCGATGGTGCCGTCGTTGTTCTGATCGAGGGCCCGATCGGAGAACGTGGCCTCGGCGTAGGGGCCGAGCCCTTCGATGTCCAGCAGGGCGGTGGCGAGGATCTCGTCGTCCTCGGAGACACCCAGGCCGTGCGAGACATTGTCGATGGAGATGGTCGCCAGCCCGTGCTTGGCGAAGAATCCAGCCAGCTCGATGCTGTTGAAGCGGTTGCCGGTGTAGCCGTGGCCCACGATGACCGTGGGTGCAGGCTCGCCAAGGGCCCGGGCAGAAGAGACCTCCTTCCGCGGCACGGTGATGGTGAAGTAGACCCGCTCGGAGCGCGCCGGCGCCGCCACCAGATCGAGATCGGCGGGCCAGGACTGCTCGTCGAAGGGCAGCCACTCGCCGTCGTCGCCCTCGCGGGGGAAGAGCTGCGGCGAGTCGTACCAGCCGATGACCTGGAAGTCCACGTAGGTCTGGCTGTCCCAGAAGGCGTCGTACTCGGCGGTGCCCGGATCCTGACCGGCGAGCTCCTCGAGGATGGGCTTGAAGATGTCTGCCCACTGCTCGTTGTAGACGATGGCCGGGTTGGTCAGGTCGGGGAAGTACTCGGGGTCACGCAGATCGAACAGGCCGGCGACGTCTGCGGGGTACTCGCTGGCGAGGTGGGACTGCACCCCGTGGCCGTACAGCCCGTCGCGCACGGCCTGCCAGTGCGACTCCACTGACTGCGTGGTGTAGGTGAACGCGAACGCCACGTCCTCCAGCGCGAGACCGGCCGGCAGCACGTCCGCCAGCGGCTCCAGCGCCTCGGTCTGGGCGGTGTGGTTGATCCAGGGGTACGGAGAGCCCACCGGGTCGCCCGCCTCGTCGAGCAGGCGGCGGGTGATCACCACGGCGTAGGTGGTGCGCTCGCGGAGGGGCTCCATTGGCTTGAGCAGCAGGGTGTGGGTCTCGGCCTCGTAGAACGTCATCAGGGCGTCGGCGCGCGCCTGGTAGTCGTCTGCGTCGGCGGTGACGCCGGGGAAGTAGTTCGGCGTATCCAGCACGCCGTCCATGTCGGTGTCCTCGCCGGGGTCGAGCACGCCGTTTCCGTTCTCGTCTTCATCGACCTCCTCGAACAGCAGCGAGATCGAGTCACCTCGGGGGTCGTTCTTCCAGTAGTTGTCGAGCTTCTCGAGGACCACCGGGTAGGAGCCCTGGCCCAGATCGAGGATCTGGGCGGTGCCATGGTCGGGGGAGTCGGGATCGACGTCGATCAGGTAGACCACGTCGTTGGACAGGTCGTAGTCGGCGTCTCTGTGCCCCGCGAGGATGCTGTCCACCGACAGCGGTCCGGTGAACGGCACGAAGATCGGCTGCAGCAGGCCCCAGCCGTCCAGCTCGTCGATCTTGCGGCGGACGCGCACCTCCAGCTCGGTGGGCGCAACCATCGAGGCGTTGATCCGCCGACCGGTGGCTGACGTCTCGTCGTACCGGGTGGCGATGTCGTTGGGCAGGGGGATCTCCGGGAGCGGGCTCGCCCGGAAGTCCATCTCCACGGTGGTGTCGGCGGGCTCGGCGGGGGCGAGCCCCTCGGGCATGGGCGACAGGCAGGCGGCGGTGAGCGCGGCGGGGAGCAGCAGGCCAGTACGGCTCAAGAGGCCGGGCCGGCTCAAGGGGACAGTACGGCTCAAGGGGACGGTGCGGTTCATCAGGACCTTCCGGATCATGCGCTTCAGTAGCTCAGGGTCCACAGCGCGCGGCCGCCGTAGACGGTGTCCATGCTGGCGTCGTCGGCCAACGCCAGGGCGCTGCCGGGCAGCAGCACGCCGCCTTCGAGTCCCAGGCTGGTGGTGGCCGGCCCCAGCTCGGCCGACAGCCGCAGCCCGAGATCGAGCTCGGTGCCGAGATAGCGGCCCGGCTCGGTGCCGAACGGGTTGGTCGGCACGCCGCCGTTCAGCTTGGACTGGAGCGGATCGGCGTACTCCACCTCGTTCCAGGCCAGCAGCGGTCCGCCGTAGATCTCCAGGGCGTCCATCGGGCGCACCCAGGCGCGCGGGAAGACCGCGACGGTGTTCGAGACGCTGCCCCGCGTGGGGATGCGATCCAGATCCTCGGCGGGCACCCCGGTGAGGTCGAGGTCGCTGGCTACCACCACCGAGCGCGCTGTCTGCGCGGTGAGGAGCTGGCGGTACAGCATCAGGCCGGCGGGGTAGTTGCTGTCGATGCGGAAGGCGTGCAGCGTGCCGTCGCTTGAGTTGCGATCGCCGGCGGCGTAGAACACGTCGAGCACCGCCCCACGGGGACCGTCGTCGAAGGACGCGCGCAGCGCGCCGCCGAGCTGGAGGAGGTCGTGCGTGGGGTGATCGGTGCTGGGGCCCAGCGTGGTCTCGCCGGTGACCACCGCGAACTCACCGGCGACCGTCACCTTCCGGCCCTCGCCCAGATCGTGGGGCAGGCTGCCCATCACGTCGAACACCAGCGCGTCGAGGGTGTCAGCGGAGGCCGTGGTGACGAACCGCTTCACCACGTACAGGCCGGCGTGGGGCTTCTTGGGGCCGACCTTGCCGATCGTGAGCGCGCCGCCCGCCTGCCAGGCCTCGTCGCCCTCGAGCAGGGAGGCGTCTTCGGTGACCTGATCGACGAACACCGTCGCCCGCAGGTGCTGGAGCGAGGCGTGGGGCCCGGTGCTCACCAGGCCGCGGAGCACGACGTCTCCGCCGCGGGGATCGGTGAACTGCGCGGTGCCCGACCGCCAGCGGCCGGTGCCGTCGTTGGCGAGCAGGCCGAGGCCCCAGCGGCTGGTCATCCAGCCCCCGCCGAGGGTCAGCGCGGGGCCCAGCGAGAGCACGAGGTTTGCCTTGCGCAGGGTTGTGGTCATGTCGTCGGTGCGCGGCAGGCCGTCTGCGATCGTCTCGTCGGCCCGGCCGGTGAGCGTGCCGGTGGTCACGCCGCCTTCGACGTCGGCGCGGACCAGCAGCGAGGGGCCCCGGTACTGCGCGCGGCCGCCCACGATGAGCTGGCCGTCGAGGGTGGGGGTGGTCTCGAGGGTGGTGCCGTCGGCGTCGAGCAGGAGGGGAGAGGTCTGCTCCGCGCGGGACGCGAGGTCGGCGTTGGCCTCTCCGGACCAGCCCTCGGGCGGCGGAGCGGCCGCGGCGAGGCCGGCGGACAGGGGGATCAGCAGGAACATCAGCGCCTCCACCCCGGGCCGGTATCATGGGCGGCGTGGCGACGCCGACATCACCCATCGGGCGCTCAATCGGCGAAGATCCGGGTGAGCGATTTCGCAGACAGGTCCGCCCCAGAGAATCGGCAACGAGCAGATCCTCCATAGAGGGATCGCGCAGAGCCCGGACCTCGCGCCCGATGAATGAGCGCCCCGAGTGGGCCGGAGTGCGATACTCCAGATTCAAACCTGAGAGGAGACTCTGGATGGCAGCCGAACCCTCCCTGATATTGCGGTTGGTCTTCGGCCTGGAGGCGCTCTGCTGGGGCCTCCTCGTCCTGATGCAGGTGGCCAATCTGATCGACACGAGGACGGCGATGAGGGACGCGGTCGTCATCGGCCTGGTGATCGCCGCCCCCTTCCTCATCTGCAGCGCGCTCGGGGCCTTCCATGGCCGCGGCGTGGTGAGCGGCCTCACGGAGGGCTGGCTCTCCTGGGGAGCGTTCTTCGCGGGGCTGGCGCTTCGACCGGTGCTGTGGTTTTTCGCGCTGGTCTTTGGCCTGGGGATCACTCGATAGCGAGGTGGGTCCGAGCGCTGTGGCGAGCGGGACGGGTGATGGTCACCCGGGGCGTGGATCAGCAGGAGCTGGGATGGACCCGCGGCAGGGTACCGGGCCATCTCTCGGTCGAGGGGTTGCGATGAGGCCGTCCCACGCTCTGCGTTACGAATGACAGGCGCAGTCGGCGTACTCTTCAGCCTCTCGTTGGTGCAGGCTGCCGAGCCCGCTGTCGGATCATCCCGGGTCGACTCGTTCTATTGGGAGCGGCTCCCGCAGCCGCCGGACGGCGTGCGTGCGGCGGTCTCGTTCGAAGATCACCCCACGGTCCTGGGTCAGTCTGGCGCGCTGCACCAGTGGACGAACGGCGGATGGACCCTGAGAGCGTCCCCGGCCCTCGATGAGCCCGTGCCCAACCGCATGGCGCTGCTCTCCGACGGAGCGCTCTGGGTGTGGAGCTGGATGGACGCCTGGGCCAGGCAATACCAGGACGGCTGGCTGCCCCGCCAGATGCTGCCGGCAGGGCTGGTGCACGTGATCGATCGGGCGCCAGACGGCACGCTCTGGGCTGCGGGTCTGCACGGCTACCTGGCGCGCAGATCGCAGGACGGCTGGGCGCGGGTGCCGGGTGTCCCCCTGGATCGATCGGTGGAGTCGAACCTGTGGTCGCTGACCTTCGACGGACAAGGCACGGTCTGGGTTGGCGGTTACGCCGGCTTGCTGCTCCGTCTCGATGACTCAGGAGCGCGGCGCCTCCACTTCCCGCAGATCATCGAACGGACCAACGTGGTGTTGGATCCTTCGGGACGTCCCGTGCTCCTTGGCGAGCCGCCGCAGCGGCTCGACGTGGACGGCTTCCCGGCGCTCGAGGACCCGGCTCTTCTGCGCGGGGCCACGCCCGGGCGACCGGTGCTGTACTCGGACGGCGACAGCCTCCACCGCATCGGCGCCGATGGTCAGCTGAACGCGATCGTGGCACCTGTCCAGGATGTCCCGGTGAGCTACCGCTCGGCGCCAGACGGCGCCACGGTGGCCGTGGCGGGAGGCCAGCTCTACGTCCTCAGGCGCGGACGCGTGCCGACGCTGGTGGACGTGGCGGGAGACTGGGGCGTGACGGGACTGACCGACGACGGCGCGGTCTGGGTGGCCGACTTCGACGGGGACGGCCGGGACGATCTGCTGCTGCGCGGTGAGCTGCGGGGCCTGCGGTTGTTGCTCCAACGCTCGGACTCGTTCGTGGACGTCAGCTCACGGTGGGGGCTGAACTTCGCTGATTTGATCGGCGATCTGGCGGTCTGCGATCTGGACGGTGACGGCCGGGCTGACATCGTGGGCCGGGTGGACTCAGAGGGGCCGCACACGCTGCGCTACCTGCGCACCCGCCGAGGCCGCTTCGAGGACGTCACAGACTTCGGCTTCTCCCCGCTGCCAGAGCCGCTCTCCGGCTCCGGCCTCGCCACCTGCGCTGACGTGGACGACGACGGTGATCTCGACATCCTGTTCGCCCCCGGCGGGCGGGAGGGGCTCGCCGACGGGGCGAAGGTGCGGCTTCTGGAGAACATCGGCTACGGGCACCTCCACGCGGTGCCGCTCGCTGCGCGCGGCCTGGGCCTCGCGAACGCCTGGTCCCGTCAGGTGCTCGTGGACGATCTGGACGGCGATGATCTCGTGGACTTCGTCTCGCTGAATCTGTGGAACCGCGGGCACACGCTCCTGCAGGGCCGCCCCGGCCAGCGGGTGGTCGACGTCACGGAGGGCAGCGGCGTGAACGCGCTCTACGGGCTGCCGAGCCGGGGATGGATCGCCCGAATCGATGACGACGAGCACCCGGATCTGCTGGTGCTCGAAGACGAATCCGGTCTCCGGGCCTGGAAGGGCGCGCCCGATCTGCGCCTGCGCGAGCGCAGCCAGGCGTGGGGACTCGGCGTCCAGGTATCGGCGCGGTCGCGCTCGTTCGGGAGCCGGCAGGGGATTCTGGACGATCTGAATCGCGACGGCCGACCCGACGTGGTGGTGGGCTCGGTCCTCGGGGGATCGTCTCTGCTGCTGGGCAGCGCCAGCGGACGCTTCGAGCGGATCGCGGGGGTGCTGCCAGACACCCCGGTGGTGGCGCTGGCCACCCTCGATCTGAGCGGCGACGGCGATCGTGATCTCCTGATCATCGGACAGGGAGCAGATCATCTGCTGGAGAACCGCGATCCCGATCCGGCCAGGGCAGGTTCAGGCAGGGCCGTGAACTCTGCGATCCCTGCCGCGTCTGTGGCCCGCCGACTGGCCTGGCTCCGGCCGCTGGACGCGGCGCTCGCCGTGCTGTGGTTGCTGCCCTGGTCGCTGGCCGCCGCGGCGACCCGCCTGGAGGGCTCACGCCTGCTCCTCGGCCGGATCGGCCCGTTGGCGCCGCTGGCAGCGATCACGTCGTGGGGCGCGCTCCTCGAATTCTCCGCTCTCGCTCGTGGGCTGGCGGCGGCGCTCGGAGCGGCGGCGGCCGGCGCGGCGGCGGCGGCGGAGATCGGGCTGGACCGGCGGCGGAAGGCGCGGCGGGTGGCTGGCTACCGTCTGCTGGAGAAGCTCGGCGCTGGCGCGATGGGCACGGTCTACCGAGCGGTCGATGTGCAGAGCGGGCAGCTGGTGGCGCTGAAGCTGGTCAACCCGGAGCTGCTCGCGGCGGAGGCGGACCGCCTGCTGTTCCGCCGCGAGGCGCGGCTCGGCTCCAGCCTCGTCGACCCCCGGGTGGTTCGGATCTTCGCCTTCGGTGAGTGGACCGTGGTGGAAGCGGGGATCCCCCGGCCGACGGCCTACCTGGCGATGGAGCTGCTGGAGGGCACGACCCTGCGGCACGTCCTGCTGGAGCGCGGCCGGCTGCCCATCGGTCCGGCTTGCGCGATCGTTCGCGAGCTGGCGCTGGCGCTCTCTGCGGTCCACGAGCGCGGGATCGTCCATCGGGACATCAAGCCCGAGAACGCCATGCTGGTCCCCGGCGGCGTCAAGCTGATGGACTTCGGGGCGGCCCGGCCGATCGGGCAGCGCACCCAGAGCACCAAGCAGGTCCTGGGCACCCTGGGCTACCTGGCGCCGGAGCAGGGTCAGGGGCGCCCGCCGGACGTGCGCTCAGACGTCTACGCGCTGGGGGTGGTGCTGTTCGAGCTGATCTCCGGACGCCGACCCTTCGAGGCCGATGATCTGGTGCAGCTGCTCTCTCGGCTGATCAGCGAGCCCGCGCCGCCGCTCTCGGACACCGTCCCCGACATCCCACCCATGCTGGAGGCCCTGGTGCTCAAGGCCCTGTCCAAGGAGCCCGGGGATCGGTTCCCGTCCGCGCAGGCGCTCGCCGACGCGCTGACGCCGCTGTGCTCGGTGGTCCCGGTCCCCAGCCGCTCCGGAGCACCGCGACACAGCCCGGGGGAGGGCGCGACGCAGGGCAGCCAGCTCTCCCTGCTCGGCCGCCTGCTCTCGGCGTGGTGGCACGGCGCGCGGCGGGACGAGTCGGCTGATCCCCGCGCCTTCGCGCTGAGCATGCTGGCCCGCGAGGTCGGACAGACCGACCCCGTGCTGGCGAGTCGAATCCACGAGATCCGCGAGACGATCACGATCGACCTCGCTGAGCAGACCTACCACTTCGACGCTCCTCACACCGACTCGCCAGACTACGAGGCGCCAGACTTCGAGGCGCCTGACTTCGAGGCGCCCCACTCGAACGCTTCTGAGGATCCGGAGTGAGCGCCTGTCGGTGGCTCTGCGCGCTGGCCCTGGCCTGCGACGAGCCGCGTGATCCCTACATCGCGCCCGCGGTGCTGGAGTCGTCGTCCCCGCCGACCTGTCAGGGGCTCACGATCTCAGAGCGGTTCGAGGTCGGCGGCGCGGTGATCGCGGTCGCCGCGGACGGCCCAACGGTCTACGCAGCGGTGGGCACGGGGATCGACGTGCTGCCCGCGCCAGGCGCAGCGCCCACCCAGCGCCTGGAGACACCAGGCGAGCCCCGCGATCTGCTTGTGGAGGGCGACGCGCTCTGGGTGGCCGATGGTACCGGGGGGCTCTCCCGGTTCGCGCTCCGCGAGGATCTGGCGCGCGCTACCTGGCAGACGGGCGGGGAGATCCGACGGGTGGCCGCCTCCGCGGGGATGCTCTGGGCATCGGACGCGCGCGGCCGGGTCCTGGCGCTTCCCCTGAACGCCGATGAGCAGACCGAGCCGCAGGCCCTGGCCCTCGACGGGTGGCCGGATGGCCTCGCGCCCGCGCCCCACGGCGTACTGGTGGCGATCCGCCAGGTCGGCATCGCACAGGTTCGCGCCACCCCGAGCGGCCTCATCATGCAACCGCAGGGCTCCACGGCCGCTCGGGACATCGCGCAGGTCGGCAAGCGGACCTTCACCATCACCCGCTCCGCCGTGACCTCCGACCGCGCCACGCTGGCCCTCCCCGCAGAAGAGAGCCGCTTGGAGGCCACCCGCGACGGTGTGCTGATCGCCTCGGCCGGGCTCGGAGTGCTCGAGTGGGACGGCGCGGCGCCCGCACCGACCGCGTGGGATCTGCGGCTGGAGCTCCAGGCCGGTCCTGAACAGCCCGTGCAGGCTCGGGACATCGAGATGCTCGGCCCGGGGCGGGCCGTGATCGCCGCGGGCACGGCTGGCGTCCTCTGGGCGACCCGCGATGATGATGGCTGGCAGGTGTCCGCTCGGCACGATGTCGGCGGCGCGCTGCACCGCGCGGTGGCGTTCAAGGACGGGGTGGCCCTGCTGCGCACCAGCGAGCGCGGGGACGAAGTGCTCTTCTTCGATGGCACCGAGCTGACGCGCCTGCATCGGTCCACCGGCTCGCTGAGCGATCTGGCGCCCACGGCAGACGGGCTGCTGCTCTCGGGCCGCGGCCTCTCTCGCCTCGACGCCGACGGCACCCATCGCATGCTCGCCGAGCTGAAGGGGGCCGAGATCGTCGGCGTCGAGTCTACGCCGGACGGGCAGGCGGTCCTGTTCTCGCGGCAGCACGGCCTGATGTGGTTCGACGCCGAGACCGGAGAACAGCGGGCCGTCTCCGATGTCGGCGGCGCCTACCTGCCGATGGATCCGGTGGTGCTCGGAGGTGACGTGTTCGTCGCGTACGGCGGGTTGGGATGGGTCCAGCGCTTCACCGCGCCCGGCGAGCCGGGCCTGCCGATGGTCCTGCTGTCGGGAGCGGCCGCCAATCTGCAGCCGGGGGCGGTGCTGCCGACCCGCGCCGCTGCCTTCGGTCCCGATCTCTACTTCGCGATCCCCCAGGTGGGCGTGGAGCGGATCGACCTCCAGACGAACCAGACGCGGGTCACCCGATTCGCTGGCGGCGCGATCGACGTCCAGCCCTTCGGCGATCGCCTCGCCGCCGCCGCCCACCGAGGCGGCGTGGTCGTGATCGATCCGCAGACAGGCGCCGTGGTCGCGTCGTGCGATCTGCCGGGTGAGACCTGGGGCGTGGCGGCGATCGGGGAGCGCCTCATCGCGGTGACCCGGGGGACGCTGTTTACCCTCACCGAGGCGCCGTAGAGCGGCTCGGTAGGGCCGAGATCGGTGTCGGCGTTCGCGACTCGACGCCTGGGACAACTCAAGCAGCCAGCATCCCCGCGGACCGGGCGACCGGCGCGATCACCTCTCGCCATACGCGATCTCGCGGCGCTGCAGAGAGGGCCACCGAGACCGCCTGCGCGACCGGCTCCCCACCTTGCTGAATCGCCCACTGGACCATGCGCCACGCCAGCGCGGCATGCCGCCGCTCGTCGGCGGCCAGGACGGTGAGGACCCGCGCGACCGCAGGATCGGCCTCGGCCTCTGCGCGCGCGGCGATCTGAAGCACGGAGCGCGTCTCGGCCAGGCACCCCTCCTGAACGGCCGCCACCGCGAACGCACGCAGACCGGCGGCAGGGGGCGCGATCGTGGGTAGCGGTCCCGGTCCGATCGGGCGACCGGCGAACGCCGAGGCCAGGCCGAATGCCAGCTCGGCATGCCGGATCTCGTCGCCGAGCGCCCGCTGGGCGTCGCGGACCAGAGCGGCTGGCGCGCCGAGCGCGAGCAGCTCCAGGATCACGCGGGAGAAGCTGGCGATCGAGGCGTGCTCGGCAAGCGCGATCGCCGTCCACTCGGCGGCGCGGGCCGGCCGCGCGACGCCGTGGAGCCGCGGGTAGAGCGTGATCACCCAGTCGGAGCGTGAGACCTGCTCCGACTCGACGCCGCAGGGTCGGCCGTAGGTGCATGTCGCGCCGTCTGTCGCCACGGTGACGTCGTAGGTGCAGCCTGGGTGCTCGTCCTCGGAGCCGCCGGGACCGTACCAACACTCACCCTCGTAGGGACCGTCGTCCACCGAGATCACCTCCGCGCCGCAGAGGGCGGGGGTCAGCTCGCCGGGGTCGACGTCTTCAGGCGCGGGGCACTCCGCTCCCTCGCTGATGCCCATGCAGGCCGTGGTGGTCTCGCGGCCGCAGCCGAGCGCGAGCAGGAGCTGGAGCCGAAGGGCGGTGTGGATGGACATGCTGCCTCCTCACCTCTCAGTGTACTCAAGCCCCGGGTCGACGACGCGCGAGGGCGAGCAGCAGCACTCCTGCGGACAGCGCAGCCCCACGCGGCGACGCCTGCGCACACCCGCAGGTGTCGACGGCGGTGGGGGGCGGCCAGGGCGGCTCGTAGGCGCCGAGGTACCCGCGGGGGCGCTGCAGCGGCCCGGAGGCTGTGGCGCCTGTGGTCTCTGCGGTGCCGCCCGTAGAGGCGCCGCCAGTGGAGGTGCCAGTGTCGGTGACCACCGTGACCGGCGTCCCGTCGCCGGTGTCCGCCGGCTCGGCGGTGTCTGTCCCGCTGTCGTTCTCGATCGTCACCATGAGCACCGGCCACAGAGAGCTGTCGTTGTAGCCGCTCGACGGGATGTCGGTGCCGTCGCCGCCGGTGGTCGCCAGCAGCACGCCGTGGTTGGTCGCGGGATCGGCAGCCCAGGCCTGCGCGGCGGAGGTGATGTCGATGGTGATGAAGCCGGTGTTGCCGGCGAAGCTGCTCAGCAGGGCGCTGTCGCTCGCGGGGGGCTCGGCGCCGGGGGCGTCCCAGTCGCCCAGCTCGCCGCCGCGGCTGCTCCAGGTGACCTCGTCGGCGTCCCAGTCCTGCAGCAGCGTGTAGAGGCTGACGGTGTCTCCGGAGTCGGCGACGTAGAGGATGAGCGAGGCGACGCGCACCGTGGCGTCTGCGCCGACCTGCCCGTCGGCGTCGCCGAACGCGCGCGGGAAGCGGATCAGCGCGCGGGTGTCGGCGCTGCCGTAGTCGCCGTTGCTGGCGTCGATGTACACCCACTCCTGATCGTCGAAGTTGTCGTCGGGCGAAGAGGCGGCGATGAAGGTGTCGTCTGTCAGGCCGTAGCCGCTATCGGAGGCGTCGAAGATCAGGGTGTCGGCGAGCGCGGTGCGTCCCAGAATCAGCGCGATGGAGAGGAGCGGTGGTGCCACGCCAGGGCCGTATCCCGCCGCAGCGTGGGGAGGCCGTTATGCAGAGACGGGACGTGGGGAGGACGGATGCGGACCTTCATCGGGGGAGTCGTCATCGGAGCAGGCCTCGTCGGCTGCAAGAAGGTCGAGCCGGCGCCGGCCGATCTGGACGGCCTGCTGCACTGGTTCTGGCAGCTCCAGGCCGATGGCACCGACGAGCAGCTCGCCGACGGCATCCGCTCGCTCGACGAGGTCATCGGGGCCGATCTCACCGAGCTGGTCGACGGCAGTCTCACCGATCTCTCTGCTGACGAGATCGCGCTGGTCGGCCGGACCGACGCCACCGCCAGCGCCGCCGCGGGCGTCTACATGGTCAACGCCTTCGATTGCGGCCGAGAGCAGCTCGAGCGCATCCTCACCTATTCGGAGCAGGACGAGCTGTACGACGGCATCTACGACAGCTACACGCGGTCCTTCGACGGAGATCGCGACGCCTTCCTCGACGGCACGTCGCAGACCCTCGCCTGGGACGTCACCTACGGCGCGACCATCCTGGGCACCAGCTACATCGCGGAGCTGCGGAGCGGGGTCCGGCGGGTGCCCGAGCTGGACGAGGAGCAGAGCCCCTTCGGGGCGGCGCTGGTGACCGCCGCGTGGCTCACGGGGCCGGCGACCTTCGAGAGCGACAGCAAAGCGATGAATCAGGACTACCAGGTGGAGATCTACTACGCGCGATCCCCAGGAGAGATCCTCCACGCCTACGGGCTGTGGCGGCAGGCCGACTTCGGCAGCGGGTTCACGTCGAACGATGAAGGGGTGCAGCGGCTGCTGCTCAACAGCCTGGCCGACTGGGACGACACCACGGTCGAGCTGTGCGCGGAGGGACGCCCCTGATCGCGCTGCTGCTGTTCACCGCGGTCAGCGCCGCGGCGAGCGAAGCGCTGCCCCGAACGTCCTGGTACCTGATGCCCACTGTGGGCTTCGACACCGACGACGGGCTGGGCTTCGGGGGGCGGCTCGAGATCGCGCGCAAGGTGGCCCTGCGGCAGCCCCCGAGATGGGCGCTGATCGCCGAGAGCTACCTCACGGTGGAGGGCTACCAGAGTCACCTGCTGGAATTCGATCGCGCCGATCTGGGGACCGAGGGGCGCTGGCGGGTCACGGGACGGGCGATCTGGCGGCAGTGGGCGCACGACGGCTACTGGGGCATCGGCGGGGGGACCGTCCGTGAGGCCAGCGACTCGCAGGCGGCGACGCGCCACGACTACCAGCTGCGGCAGTCGCTGGGTCACGTGGTGATCCGCGCGCGCGCGGCCGGACCGTGGCGACTCTACGGCACCGTGTCTCCACGGAAGACGGCGGTGGACACCTACCCGGGCTCGCTGCTGGAAGAGCAGCAGCCCTACGGGATGGCCGGGGGTCCCACGGTGCTGGTCGGCGGCGGCGCGCTCCGGGACACCCGCGACGAAGAGGTGGCGCCGCGCGAGGGGACGCTGCTGGAGCTGGGCGCGCGGGCCGCGCCGGACCTGGTCCGTCGAGGACGGGGCGGTGAGGCCGGGGGGTTCGGCGGGCCGCTGCTCTCGCTGTCGGGGTTCGCGGAGGTGTCGAGTCGGACCGTCGTCGCGGGTCGCCTGGCCGGGGAGTGGCTGGCGGGGACGGTGCCGTTCTACGAGATGAACCACTGGGGAGGCATCGAGGCCGTCGAGGGCTTCGGGGGCGCCGACACACTGCGGGGGGTGGACTTCGGCCGGTGGCGCGCGCCGGGCAAGGCCATCGCCAACCTGGAGCTGCGGGTTGCGCTGATCGAGCACCGCTTTCGGGGGGCGCCGGTGGTCTGGGAGGTGGCGCCGACCGCCGACGTCGGCGTTGTGTCTGGTGCGGGGGATGACGCCACGTCGGCTCCTCCGGAGCAGCCGCTCCATCCGGCGGTCGGGGGCGGGGTCCGGGTGATCTACGACCGTCTGTTCGTCGGGCGCTTCGATGTCGGCGTCGGTCCCGATCCGATCGAAGGCGAGGACGGCGAGGAGCAGGTGGCCCAGAACGTCGGGATGTACCTCGTCTTCGGCCACCCGTTCTGACGGCACGGGCCGTCGGCCCGCTTGTAAAGGTCTTGACATGCCAAGAGCATGGTGGAACCATCGTGGTGCCCGGCAGAGCGGCCAGGCGATGACTCCCGGGGGAAGCGTGTTTGGCTTCATGCGGCAAGGTGCGATGTCTTTTGCAGGAACGATGGGTGCCGTGCTGGTGCTGGCAGCCGGACAAGACGCGGACGGGCCCCAACGGAGCGTCAGTCACATCGAGCCGGCGCCGGCCACCTTGTCTCTGCACCAGATCGCCGCGCCGCCCACCGCGCCGCTCACGTCGCCCCTGGCCTCGCTCCTCGGTCCTCGCGAAGAGGCCGTGAAGCCCGCGCCGGTAGAGATGGTAGAGGAGCTCCCGGCGTGGGGCCCGCCGGCTTGGTTCCCAGATGATCTGATGGCTCTGGAGGGCATCAACGCGGGCGCCGAGCGCACCGGACCCGACCTCCGACTCAGCTCCAGGGCGGTGTTCGTCTATGACGTCGACTCGGGAGAGGTCCTGCTGAGCCGCGCGGCCGATGACCGGCGCCCCGTGGCGTCGCTCACCAAGGTGGTCGCCGGTCTGACGCTGGTCTCTGAGTTGCCCGACCTCGAGAGCGAGATCTGCCTCGATCAGAGCACGCGGCCGAGCTGGCCGGGGGCGGTCACCAGGTTCCGGACCGGCACCTGCATGAGCGGCTGGGACTACCTCGGCGCGGCGCTGGTGCGCAGCGACAACCGCGCGGCGTATGCCTTCCCGGTGATCGCAGGAGTGCCCCACGACGACTTCGTCGATCGGATGAACCAGGTGTCGGGGGAGCTGGGGATGGACATGTCCACGTTCTCCGACCCCTCGGGCGTCGAAGACGACAACCTGTCGACCGCCCGTGACCTGACCCGCGCCATCCTGGCAGCGTCGATTCATCGCACGCTGGCCCCGGTCGTCAGCGCGCCGTTCTGGGACGTCAAGGAGCGCAAGCGGAGCGTCCGTCGGATGTTCACCACCAACCGACTGCACGAGCGCAGCCGCACCGAGGTGCTGGCGGCCAAGACCGGATACACCAATACTGCGCGCTACTGTTTCTCCACCGTCATGCGTCTCCGCAACAACCGCCGGGTCGCGCTGACCACCCTGGGCGCGCGCTGGAGTCGGCAGCGTTGGTCGGACGTGCGGAAGGTGCTGAGTTGGATCGAGAAGGGTGGGCCCGACAGGTAGCCCGGAGCAAACGGGCTGGTCAAACCACCCCCAGCAACCGTAGACTCGACGCGATGATCACGACCGTGAGCACCCCGCGGATGAGCGCCGGGCCCCAGCTCACCGCCAGATGGGTGCCCAGCCAGGCGCCGATGGCCGAGCCCGCCGCCAGCGCCAGCCCGGCGGGCCAGACCAGCAGCCCCTCGCGGGCGTAGATGCCCAGCGCCGGGACCGTAAACACGCCGACCAGCGCCACCTTGATGGCGTTGGCCCGCAGCAGGTCGCGCCCCAGTAGCAGCACCAGGGCCGCGAGCATCACCACCCCCACGCCCGCCTGCACAAACCCTCCATACAGGCCGATGGCGACGAAGGCCAGCCAGCGCAGCGGGTCGAGCCGGGTGGGCTCCCCTCCTCCTGGCTGATCCGGGCGCCCCTCCAGCCAGCGGCGCGGGCGGAGCAGCAGCAGGCCGAGCATCAACAGCAGCACCCCGCCGATGACGCGTCGCAGCAGCGCCTCGTCCAGTCCGGTGGACAGCCAGGCCCCCGCCGTCGCGCCCAGGCAGCACGGCAGCACCAGCGCAGCGGTCAGCCGCGACTCCCCCAGCCCGGCCCGCCGAAACCGCGCCACGGCCACGATCGACTGGATGAGCACCCCGATGCGGTTGGTGGCGTTCGCCTCGTCGGCGCCGAGCCCCGCGAAGATGAGGGCCGGGATCCCGATCAGGGATCCCCCACCAGCCATGGTGTTCACGGTGCCCGCGAAGACGCCTGCGAGGATGAGGGCGAGCCAGGTCATCGCCGTCCGGTGTGTTCGCAGGGCATATCGCCCTGCGGGATCAGTCGTCCCGGTCCGGAGCGTGGATCAACTCTGGCCCGGCCTCGGCTTTGTGGGTACTCCATCGGCCCGCCTGGAGCCCCGATGAAGCACACGCTGGCCCTCTTGCTCCTGTCCTGCACCCCAGGTGCCGCGGAGAGCGAGCCCATCACCGCTCCCGAGGTTCCGGAGAGTCCCGGCACCCGCGTGGTGACCGCAGCCATGACAGCCAGCCGGGCGCAGCTCGAGCTCGAATTGCCTGGCGAGCTGACCGGCGCGCGGGACGCCCTGCTCGCCAGCGCGACCGGGGGCTTCGTCGAGGCCCTGCTCGTGCGCAAGGGCGATCATGTGAAGAAGAAGCAAGCGCTGGCCCGCATCGACACCACAACCCAGCGCGCGCTGCGCGACCAGGCCGCCGCCCGACAGGAGCTGGCCGTGGCGGAGCTGGCCCGGCAGGAGGCCCTGGGGGACATGGGCACACCCGCCCGCCTGGAGGCCGCGCAGATCGACGTGCGCGTCGCCGCGAGCGCTCTGAAGCTGGCGAGGATCCAGGTCTCGCGTTCGTTGATCGTCGCGCCTTTCGACGGGGTGGTCAGCCAGCTCGCCATCGAGGAGGGGGAGATCGCGCGGCCGGGCAGCCCGGTGATCCGCGTGATCCAGCTCGACCCCATGGAGGTCACCATCTCGGTGTCCGACCGCGACGTCCAGAGCCTGCACCCTGGCATGTCGGTGGCGATCACCGCACAGGGCGAGCCGCTCACCGGCACCATCACCGCCATCGACCCCGCCGCTGACCTCAAGACGCGCGCGTTCACCGTCTACGCGGAGGTCGCCAACCCCGGCGAGTCGCTGCTGCCGGGGATGCTGGTCGGGGTGGGGGTGAAGGGCGCGGAGATCGCCGACGCGGTGATCCTGCCCCTGGACTGGCTGGTGACCCGAATGGATGGTCTGGGGGTGTTCGTCGAGCAGGATCTGACCGCGCGCTGGCGACCGGTCACCACCGGCTCGGTGGTGCACGATCAGGTGGTGATCACCGACGGCCTGCGCATCGGTGATCGGGTGGTCATCGAGGGCCATCGCGGGCTGGTGGACGGCGACAAGCTGATCATCGCCCGCCAGGGCCGCTGCTGTGACGACGGCCGGGTGACGTTCGAATGATCCGCTTGCTCGTCCAGCGGGGCCCCTCGGTCCTGCTCCTGGTGCTCGCCATCGTGGCCTTCGGGGTGCTCAGCTACGCCACGCTCCCGCGCGAGGCCGCGCCCGACATCAAGATCCCGGTGGTGATGGTCACGACCCCCTACCTGGGGGTGTCGCCGGCCGACATCGAGTCGTTGATCACCATCCCCATCGAGAACGAGCTGTCAGGGGTCAAGGATCTCAAGAAGATGTCCTCGACCTCCGCCGAGGGCTTCTCGCTGGTCTCGCTGGAGTTCGAGCCCGACGTGGTGATCGAGGAGGCGCTGCAGCGGGTCCGCGACCGGGTGGACAAGGCCCGGCCGGGCCTGCCCGGAGACGCCGAAGACCCCGCCATCCGTGAGATCGCCTTCTCGGACTTCCCCATCTTGATGGTGACCATCGCTGGCGGGCTGGACGAGGAGCGCCTCAAGGACATCGCCGAGCCGCTGCAGGAGAAGGTCAAGCGGATCCCCGGGGTGCTGGACGCAGCGCTGTCGGGTGGTTTGGAGCGGCAGGTGCGGGTGCAGGTCGATCCCCGCAGGCTCACCAGGTACGGGCTGTCGCTCGACGACGTCACCGGCGCCATCTCCGCCGAGAACGTCAACATCCCCGGCGGCGACGTGACGGCGGGCAGCGCGAGCTTCCTGGTGCGCATCCCCGGTGAGCTGAAGACAGCCGATCAGATCGAGGGCGTCGCGGTGAAGCGCCGCGGTGATCGGCCGGTGTTCGTGCGCGATCTGGCCTCGGTCATCGACGGCTACGCCGATCGCGAGACCTACGCGCGCATGAACGGCGCGCCCGCGGTGACCCTCGCGATCACCAAGCGCGCCGGCGCGTCGATCATCGCCATCGCCGACGAGGTGCGTGCCCTCACCGCCGCGGAGTCCGCTGACTGGCCAGAGGGGGTGGAGGTCCGGCTTCTGGCGGACCAGTCCAGGATGATCCGCGACATGGTCTCGGATCTGGAGAACAACATCGTCACCGCGCTGCTGCTCGTGGTGGCGGTGGTGATGCTGTTCATGGGCCCCCGCAACAGCCTGTTCGTCGCCGCGGCCATCCCCCTGTCGATGCTGATGAGCTTCGCGCTGATCGAGTTCTTCGGCATGACCCTGAACATGGTGGTGCTGTTCAGCCTCATCCTGGCGCTGGGCATGCTGGTCGACAACGCCATCGTCATCGTCGAGAACGTCTACCGGCACATGGAGGAGGGCAAGGACCTCGTCGCCGCCTCGGTGGATGGCACGCGTGAGGTGGCGATGGCCGTCGCGGCTTCTACCGCCACGACGGTGGCGGCGTTCTTCCCCCTGGTCTTCTGGACCGGGATCATGGGCAAGTTCATGGGCTTCCTGCCCAAGACCGTCATCATCGTGCTGATCAGCTCGCTGGTGGTGGCCATCGCCGTCCTTCCGGTCGCCACGTCCGTCCTGCTCAAGAAGAGTCGCCACAGAAAGCCCGACATCACCGAGAGTCGCTCGCCCATCCTCCTCGGCTACCGGAAGGTGCTGGAGTTCTCCATCCGCCACCACACGCTGTCGGCGCTGGCGATGGTCGCGGTGTTGGTGGGCACCTTCATGGCCTACGGCGAGCTGAACCACGGCACGGAGTTCTTCCCTGACACCGAGCCCAATCGAGCGACCATCGGTCTGCGCGCGCCCGACGGCACCGACCTGGAGCACACCGACCGCATGGTGCGGCGCATCGAGGCCGTGCTGGCGGGAGAGCCCAACGTCGATGTGTTCGTCGCCGAGTCCGGCGTGGCGGGCGGCGGCAACCCCATGGAGGCGGCGGCGGCGCAGACCAACCAGGCGCGCATCACCATCGACTTCCTGCCCGATCGCAACAACGCCGCTCCGGGTCAGACGGTGCGCGTGGAGCCCACCACCCGCACCATCGATCGCCTGCGCGCGGCGCTGCGGCAGATCCCCGGCGCGGAGATCTCGGTCGACAAGGAGCAGATGGGGCCGCCGGTGGGCGCGCCCATCTCGGTGCAGGTGTCCGGCGAGGACTTCCACGCGGTCGGCGAGCTGGCGGCGCGGCTGCGGCGGGAGATCGCTGCTGTCTCGGGCGTCACGGAGCTGCGGGACGACTACCGGGTGGGCCGCCCGGAGCTGCGTCTGCGGATCGATCGTGGCGCGGCGAAGCGCGTGGGCGCCTCCACGCGGAAGATCGCCAACACCGTCCGCATGCTGGTCGCCGGCAGCAAGGTCTCCGCGATCCGCGACGGCAAGGACGAGACGGACATCGTGGTGGAGGCGCACCCGCGGTTCCGCGACAACATCCAGGACGTCCTCGCCCTGCGCATCCCCGGACGTGAGGACACCAGTCCGGACACCTTCCAGGTCCCGCTGTCGGCGGTAGCCAGCTACGAGCTGGTGGGCGGCAGCGGCTCCATCCGGCACGTCGATCAGGATCTGGTGGTCACCATCACCGGGGACGTGGCCGAGGGCTACAACCAGAACGCCGTCCGCGGCGAGGTGATCGCGCTGCTGGGGAGCTGGCGCGAGCAGGGACGGGTGCCCGAAGGCTTCGCCGTGGCCCTCGGCGGCGCCGACGACGAGCAGCGGCAGGCCCAGGAGTTCCTGGGGCGCGCCTTCCTGTCGGCGGTGCTCCTCATCTCGCTGGTGCTGGTCACCCAGTTCAACAGCTTCTCCACCCCCGCGATCATCATGGCGAGCGTGATCCTGTCGCTGGTCGGCGTCCTGTGGGGGCTGGTCATCACCGGCACGCCGTTCGGCGTCATCATGACCGGCCTGGGCGTGATCAGCCTGGCAGGGGTGGTGGTCAACAACGCCATCGTGCTGCTGGACTACGTCGAGCAGCTCCGCGACGAGGGCCTCGGCGTCGAGGACGCCCTGGTGCGCGCAGGGCTCGTGCGCTTCCGCCCGGTGATGCTCACCGCGATCACCACGGTGCTCGGTCTGGTGCCCATGGCGGTGGGGGTGAGCTGGGACTTCCGCAACTGGAAGCCGCTGATCGGCGGCAGCAACGCGGCGTTCTGGGGGCCGATGGCGGTGGCGGTCATCTTCGGGCTGGTCTTCGCGACCGTGCTCACCCTGGTGATGGTGCCGACGTTCTACAGCCTCATGCATGCCATCGGGCAGGTGTGGCGACGGCTGCGCGCGCGGGTCACCGGCGCTGCGGCGATCGGGCTGGTCGTGTTCACCGCGGGTGACGCTCAGGCGATGACCCTGGACGAGATCCAGGCCGCCGCCCGCGCCCACAGCGTGCAGGTGGCGCTCGCCGAGGAGCAGATCGTCCAGGCCGAGAGCCTGGTCACGCAGGCCTGGGCCTCGCTGGGCCCGTCGGTCATCGGGAAGGGCGGCTACACCGTCAACCAGAGCGAGATCGCGTTCGACATGAGCGAGACGCTCCCTGAGCAGTTCGCGGCGAGCCTCGAAGACAGCGAGCCGTTCGTCATCCAGGAGAAGGAGTTCTTCGACGCCAGTCTGATCATCGCCCAGCCGCTGTTCGACCCCCGCGCGCTGCCGGCGCTGCGCGCCACCCAGCGTCGCGTCTCCCGCGCGCAGGCCGAGACCCGACGCGCCGAGCAGCAGCTCCGGGGACAGGTCGCGCGGGCCTGCACCGATCTCGATCGCGCTCGCCGGGCCGCGGCGCTGTCTGTCCGCGGGGTCGCCGCGGCGCGTCAGCACCATGAGCTGGCCCGCCGACAGGTCGAGGCGGGGCTGCGGGATCGCCGCGCGTCTCTTCAGGCCGAGGTGGCGCTGGCAGAGGCCGAGCGGGAGCTGGCTCGGACCCGCGAGGGGCTGGCCGGCGCCGGGCTGCGGTTCGCGCAGCTCACCGGGTTGTCCCGCGACGTGGAGATCACGCTGCCCGCCGCCCCCGCGAGTCCCGCGTCGCTGGCCGAGGCCCTCGACGCCGCCCAAACCGCGCGGCCTGATCTCGCCGCCGCCCACCTTCAGGTCGAGGAGCTGGAGCTGCTGGGTGTCGGGCTGCGACTCCAGCGGCTGCCGGAGCTGGACGGCACGTTCATCGCCTCGTACACCGAAAACAGCGGCTTCTCCGACGAACCCACCACGTGGATGGCGAAGGTGGAGGCCACCTGGCCGCTGTGGGCCAACGGGTTTCGCGTCGCTCGCGATCGCGGAACGGCCAGTCAGGTGCGCAGCGCCACGCTCATGGTCACGCTGCGGGAGCGCATGATCGAGCAGGACGTGAGCGCGGCGTGGGAGCGGCTCCAGCAGGTCACCGTGGCCCATCAGGCGATCGCGCGGACGGTCGCGCTGGCGCGGGAGGGGCTGGAGCTGGCGCAGCGGGCGAAGGCGGCCGGGAGCGGCGGAGCGCTGGACGTCAGCGACGCCGAGCTGATGCTGCTGCGGACGGAGCTGGCGCTGGCCAGCGAGGCCGCGGAGATCGATCTGGCCCGAGTAGATCTGGCTGTGGCTATGGGGCGCTACTGAACTCGATGCGTCTCAATAAGGACAGGTTCTATCCGGTTTGGTTGTTCCCGTTGCGTTAGGCCGCTCCAAGAAAAGCAATCTCCCCCCTCGACCTGAGGGCGGTCCCACGCGGATGCCCTTCGGGGCGCATTCGGGATTTGGGGGCAGTCTGAGCGTCGAGACGCAGTGGTGTGAC
>CAYXGP010000025.1:0-54213 GCA_964464515.1 uncultured Enterobacterales bacterium | reverse complement strand
GAAAGGGCGCGTAGGTCATCGAGCCGGCCTCCGGCCGGTACGGTGACCGGAGCCGAGAATCGTTCATCGAGAATCGATCATCGAGAACGAGAACGATGATCGATGATCGAATCTCGATCATCGAGACACGAGAACGATGATCGAGAATCGGCGTTCTCCGGGGTTGGCGCTGGTGGCTTCGGTCAGCCCGTCTGGGGTGAGGGCCTTCCTCACCCAACATCGCCAACCCCGGAGAACACCCTGGCCTGGCTCAAGCATGAGAAGCTCGACGTCTATAAGCTCGCCGTTACGGTCGCACGCACCATCGCTGGATACCGCTTTCAACGGGGAGACGCTGACCTCCGTGATCAGGCGGTCCGCGCCAG
Organism: uncultured Enterobacterales bacterium; assembly: GCA_964464515.1. Lineage (GTDB taxonomy): Bacteria > Myxococcota_A > UBA796 > UBA796 > UBA2385 > CAYXGP01. The sequence continues at coordinate 53,848 of CAYXGP010000025.1, read as the reverse complement.
CCGCTCGGTCGTACTCAACATCGCAGAGGGCTGTTCCCGTGGGGGAAAGGCTGGTCAAAACCACTATCGAATCGCCCTGGGCTCGGCTGCGGAGACGTGCGCTGTCCTTGATCTGGTCGACCTGCCACGTGGAACACAGACGCAAGACGAACTCCGCCGCATCGGCTCCATGCTGTACCGACTCTCTGGCGGCTGAGCCGGTTTCAGCGGCGAGGTGGTTCCGCGGAGGTGACTCCGGACAAGTGCGTGAACGCCGGCGTCTCTGCGCTGACCATCCCGCCGTCGACGTCTCGCCAGGTCAACAGCGCGGCCAGTTCCAGCTCCCGGGCCAGCGCCAGCCCTTCCTTCGGACCCAGCACGTTGAGCGCGGTGGCCCAGGCGTCTGCGCGCGCGCAGTCTACGGCCAGCACCGAGACCGACGCCAGGCCGTGCGTCACCGGCCGCGCCGTGCGGGGATCGATCGTGTGGGAGACCCAGCCGTCGCCTGTTCGCCGGACGTTGCGGTAGTCGCCGGAGGTCGCCAGCGAGATGTCCTGGAGCGAGAGCACCCGCGCCACCTGCCGGCGTCTGGGATCGGGTCGCTCGATGGCGATGCGCCAGGGCTGGTCGCCTCCCCCGACACGTATCTCCCCGCCGACCTCCACCATCGATGCGTGATGCCCCAGATCAGCCAGCGCCGCGAGGACCCGATCGACCGCGTAGCCCTTGGCGACCGCCGACAGATCGACAGACAGGTCTGCGCGGGTGCGGCTCGCGGTGTCGCCCGTGACGACCAGCAGATCCATGCCGATCCGTTCCATGAGCTGCGCGACCTCAGGCTCGCTCGGGGGCGCCTCGGGATCGCTCGGGCCGAAGCCCCACGCGTCCACTGCGGGGCCCACAGTCACATCGAACGCGCCCCCGGAGGCGTCATGGACCTCGCGTGCCACTCTCAGCACGTCTCGAAGGGGAGGGGAGAGCGGCACGGCCTCGCCCACGCGGGCTCGGTTCAGTCGCGACAGCTCGGAGTCGCTCTTCCATGTGGACATGCGGTCGTCCACGTCGTCAAGCGCCACCCGCACTGCGTCGGCCGCCGCCTGCTGCTCCTCGATGGATAGACCGCGGATGCGCACCGTGAAGTCGGTGCCCATCGTCGCGCCGGTCAGCTCGGTGACATCACCAGCTGTGGAGGGGGGACCAGCCGGGGAGGGGGGCTCCCGCGTGAGCTGGTGGATCGTGACGGCAGCGACGAACACCGCGGGGAGCGCCAGGCGCCGCAGCAGCGGGCCCAGCTCCCCAGAGGCGTTTGGTGGAGCAGGCTTGCCAGCCCCACGGGGCTCAGCCGCCGAAGTCATCGAGCATGATGTTCTCGGGCTCCACGCCCAGATCCGTCAGCATCTCGATGACGCACTTGTTCATGATCGGCGGGCCGCACAGGTAGTACTCGCAGTCTTCCGGCGACGGATGCTTGGACAGGTACTCGTCGTGGGCCACCTGGTGGATGAAGCCCGTCAGCCCGGTCCAGTTGTCGGCGTCCAGGGCGTCGGACAGCGCGATGAACCACTGGAAGTTGTCGAACTCCGCGGCGATGGAGTTGAAGTCATCGATGTAGAACGCCTCGCGCAGCGAGCGGGCGCCGTACCAGAACGTGACCTTGCGATGTGTGCGCAGCCGCTTGAACTGGTCGAAGATGTGCGAGCGCATCGGGGCCATGCCCGCGCCGCCGCCGATGAAGACCATCTCGTTGTCGGTCTCCCGCGCGAAGAACTCTCCGAAGGGACCGGAGATGATCACCGGATCGCCGGGCTTGAGCTTGAAGATGTACGACGACATCTGGCCTGGGGGGACCTTCATGAAGCCACCGGCGGCGCGGTCCCACGGGGGCGAGGCGATGCGGACGTTGAGCATGATGATGCCCTTCTCGCCCGGGTAGCTCGCCATCGAGTAGGCCCGCATGACCGTCTCATCGACCTTGGAGACGAAGCCCCACATCTTGAACTTGTCCCAGTCGCCCCGGTACTCCTCCTCGATGTCGTAGTCCTTGTACGCTGCGACGTGCGGCGGGCACTCGATCTGGATGTAGCCGCCAGCCCGGAAGGGCACGTCTTCACCCTCGGGCAGCTCCATCACCAGCTCCTTGATGAAGGTGGCGACGTTGTGGTTGCTGCGGACCGTGCACTCCCACTTGCGGACGCTGAAGATCTCGGGCTCGACCTCGATGGAGAGGTCGCCCTTGATCTTGACCTGGCAGGCCAGCCGACAGCCCTCGCGGGCCTCGCCGCGGGAGATGAAGCCCTTCTCGGTCGGCAGCAGGGTGCCGCCGCCCTCGTGGACATGCACCTTGCACACCCCGCAGCTCCCCATGCCGCCGCAGGCGGACGGGATGAAGATCTTGTGCTGCGCCAACGTGTCGAGCAGGGTGCTGCCGGCGGGCACGGTGAGCGCCTTGCTCTCGTCGTCGTTGATGAGGATGCGGACGTCCTCTGCGGCGACCAGCTTGCTCTTGGCCGCCATCAACAGGACGACCAGGGCCAACACGATCAGCGTGAACATGACCACGCCGAGGATGACGATCTGCATGGCTCCCTCCGATCAGAGCTGGATGCCGGCGAAGGCCATGAAGCCGATCGCCATCAGTCCGGTCAGCACGAACGTGATGCCCAGGCCACGCAGCGCCGGGGGCACGTTGCTGTACCGCATCTTCTCGCGGATGGCGGCCAGCGCGACGACGGCCAGCAGCCACCCGATGCCGTTTCCGAGCCCGAACACCGTCGCCTCGGCCAGCGTGTAGTCGCGCTCGACCATGAACAGCGAGGCGCCCAGGATGGCGCAGTTCACCGCGATGAGCGGAAGGAAGATGCCCAGCGCGCCGTACAGGGTCGGCAGGTAACGATCGAGCGTCATCTCGACGATCTGCACCATGGCGGCGATCGTGCCGATGAACGACAGGAAGGCCAGGAAGCTCAGATCGACCTCGGCGAAGTCAGCGCTGATCCAGGTCAGCGCGCCCTCCGCCAGCAGGTACTCGTGGATGAGCTGGTTCATCGGACAGGTGACGGCAAGCACGAAGATGACCGCGCCGCCGAGACCCACGGCCGTCTCGACCTTCTTGGAGACCGCCAGGAACGAGCACATCCCCAGGAAGAACGCCAGGGCCATGTTCTCGACGAAGATCGTCTTCGCCGCCAGGCTCAGGAAATGTTCGACCATCAGTACGCCTCGATTTGATCGGGCTTGAAGCTGCGCAGGCCCCAGATGAAGAAGCCGATCAGGAAGAACGCGCCGGGGGCCAACACCATCAGGCCGTTGGGGGTGTACCAGCCGCCCTCGGTCACCAGGGGCAGGAGCTGCACTCCGAACAGCTTTCCGGAGCCGACCAGCTCGCGGAAGAAGGCCACCACCAGCAGGATGAGGCTGTAGCCCAGGCCGTTGCCGACGGCGTCGTAGAAGGACATCACGGGCCCGTTCTGCATGGCGTACGCCTCGGCCCGGCCCATCACGATGCAGTTGGTGATGATCAGGCCGACGAACACCGACAGCTGCTTGCTGATGTCGAACAGGAAGGCCTTCAGCACCTCGTCGGTGATGATGACCAGCGACGCGATGATCGTGAGCTGCACCACGATGCGGATGGCGGGCGGGATGTGGTTGCGGATCAGGCTGACCGCCACGTTGGAGCCGATCAGCACCACCGTCAGCGCCACGCTCATCACCAGGGCGGTCTCCATCTTGGTGGTGACCGCCAGGGCGGAGCAGACCCCCAGCACCTGCAGCGCGATGGGGTTGTTGTTGAACAGCGGGTCGATTAGCGCCGATCGCTGTTGCTTACTGAGGATTCCGGGCTGCGCGCTCATGGAGTCAACTCCCCTTTCCGAGGTAGGGGCCGAAGCCTTCGGACCCCAGCCAGAACTGGACGGTCCTGGTGACGCCGTTGCCGGTGATGGTCGCGCCGGAGAGGCCGTCGACAGAGTGCGGGTCGGCGGTGGGGGTGCCGGCGGCGCCCTTGATCACCTTGATCGCGACGGCGCCGTTGCGGTCGAAGGCCTTGCGGCCCGCCCACTTCGCGATCCAGCTCGGGTTGTCGATCTCACCGCCCAGTCCGGGGGTCTCGCCGTGCTGGTAGAAGATGAGGCCCTTGATGGTCTCGCGATCGGTGCCCAGCGCGATGTAGCCGTACAGCGTCGACCACAGGCCGGGTCCCTGGATGGGCAGGATGGTCATCTCGGCCTTGCCCGCGGCGTTCTTGACCTCGTAGATCACGCCGTGCTCAGGCATTCGCCGGATCTTGGCCTCGTTCTCCGGCAGCTCCTCGCTGAGCGCCGGGTCCTTGGCGGCCTTGAGCATGTCGAACGTGTAGGGATCGACGCTGGCGTCGGCAGGCTTGCCGGTCTCCATGACGATCGCCTTCGGCGCGATGCGCTCGGAGTAGATCTTCTGGATCTCCTCGGCGGGCAGCTTGTCGCCCGCTGCCATCAGCCCGGCGACGAGCAGGACCTTCTTCTGTCTGTCGAGCACCCGGTTGGCGTCCTGGCGATCCTTCAGCGCGACCGCAGCGCCCGACACGAAGATCGAGCAGACCATGCAGACCGCCAGGGCGAACCCGATGGTGTAGCCGTTACCCCGCTGCATAGCGCGCAGCCCTCCGCTTGATGTTGGCCTGCACCACGAAGTGATCGAAGAGCGGGGCGAACAGGTTCATCAGCAGGATCGCCAGCATCATGCCCTCGGGGTACGCCGGGTTCACCACGCGCACCAGCACCACGACGGCGCCGATCCCGAAGCCGTAGGCGAGCTTGCCCTTGGACGTGAACGACGAGCTGACCGGGTCGGTGGCCATGAAGACCATGCCGAAGGCCCAGCCGCCCAGCACCATGTGCCACCAGAAGGGCACCGCGAACATCGCGTTGGTCTCAGAGCCGACTCCGTTGAGGAGCATCGTGAAGCCGATGGTGCCCACGATCACGCCCAGCATCGTCTGCCAGGCACCCACCCGGGTCAGCACCAACACCAGCGCCCCGAACAAGCAGGCGAGCGCCGAGGTCTCTCCCATCGAGCCGGGGATGGTGCCGATGAAGGCATCCATCCAGTCCAGCCCCGCCAGCGCTGCTGGTCCGTCGACGGCGGCGCGCGCGAGCCAGGTGGCCCCGGAGTAGCCGTCGGTGCCCGCGGCTGTGGCGGCCGTCCAGACTTGATCACCCGAGATCTGCGCGGGGTAGGCGAAGAACAGGAACGCCCGCGCCGTGAGCGCGGGATTGAGCACGTTCATGCCCGTACCGCCGAACATCTCCTTGCCGACGATCACCCCGAAGGCGATGCCCAGCGCCACCTGCCACAGCGGGATGGTGGCCGGGAGGATGAGCGGGAACAGGAACCCGGTGACCAGGAAGCCCTCGTTGACCTCGTGCTTGCGGATCATCGCGGTGGCCATCTCGATGTGGCCGCCGACCGCGAACGTCACGACGAAGATGGGCACGAAGTAGAACGCGCCGTACAGCAGGCAGTGCACGAGGTTGTTGGGGTCGTGGGCCTGCGCACCCATCACCATCTTGTAGAGGTATGTGTTCCAGTCGTCGCGCCAGATCCCCGCCCCGCTGTCGATGTGGAGGAGGGCCTCGTGGCCGGTGTTCCACATCGACATCAGCACGCAGGGCAGCAGCGCCACCACCACGGTGATCATCAGGCGCTTGAGGTCGATGGCGTCGCGCACATGGCTGGCGGCCTTCGTGACCTTGCCCGGCGTGAACAGGAGGGTGTCAGGGGCCTCGTAGAAGGCGTGGTACTTGTGGAACTTGCCGCCCTCCTCGAACAGCGGCGCCACCTTGTCGAGGGCGTCCCGGAGCGGTTTCATCAGCCCTCCCTCTCGATGAGGTCGAGGTTGCGGCGGAGGATCGGCCCGTAGTCGACCTTCCCGGGGCAGATCGTGGTGCAGAGGGCGAGGTCTTCCTCGTCCAGCTCCAGCACCCCGAGGAGCTCGGCCCGCTCGATGTCTTCGACCGTGATCGAGCGCAGCAGGAAGGTGGGCAGGATGTCCAACGGGAAGACCCGCTCGTACATGCCGATGGGCACCATGGCCCGGGGGGAGCCGTTGGTGCCAGTGTCGAGCGCGAATCTGCGCGCGGCGCTGGGCAGCAGGGCTGACAGGTAGGTGGGCAGCGTGGAGAACCGCCCCAGGCCCGGCGCGAGCCAGCCCAGGAACTCCCGCTTCCGGCCCTCTGCCAGCGCGGAGATCTGGCGATCGAAGCGCCCGAGGTAGGCGAAGCGCTCGCGACCCTCGAGGATCCTGGTGTTCATCACCGCGCACCCCGACAGCACGCTGCCCGAGACCACCCGGATCTCGCCATCGGCCAGGCGGCCCTGCACCAGCTCGTCGATGGCCGCGCCGACTCGCGTGCGGACCAGGCGTGGGTTGCGGATCGCGGGACCTGCCACCGAGATGACGCGCGACAGGTCGATGCGGCCAGTGGACAGCAGTGCGCCGATCGCGGCGGTGTCCTGCGCGGAGACGTGCCAGACGGTGTGGTTGCGATCGACGGGGCGCAGGATGTGGATGTGGGTGCCTGCCAGGCCCGCCGGGTGGGGACCGGAGAACTCCTCGATCTGGCAGCCCGCGACGCCGTCACCCAGCTTGGAACCCGGCGCGCGGCAGATGTAGGTGCGGCCCTCAGTGAGCTTCGCCAGCGCTGTGGCGCCGATCGCGAAGTGCTCCTCGCGGCCCGCCAGCGTGACGGCGACGTCGGCTGCGAGGGGATCGGTGTCGATGGCGGTGATGAAGATGGCGTTCGCTGTGGCGTCGGCCTCTGGTTGGCGGCTGAACGGCCGGGTGCGCAGGGCCGTCCACAGACCGCTCTCCACCAGCAGTGCGCGGATCTGGTCGGCCGAGAGCGCCTCGGGCTTGCCCCCGGTGTGGGAGGCCGGCGGGACCTGACCGTCCTCGCCGCGCTGCCCGGCGTCATCGAGGGTGATCACCACAGACTGCAGGGCCCGCCGGGCGCCGCGGTTGATCGCGGTGACCCTGCCGGAGCCGGGCGAGGTGTGGCGCACGCCCGCGCGCTTTCGATCCTCGAACAGGAGCTGGCCCAGCTTGACCGAATCACCCACCTGGACGTGCATGCGGGCCTTCATGCCGTGGTAATCGGAGGCGACCAGGGCCACCCGGGTCACCGGTGGGGCCTCACCGACCTTCTGCTCGGGCGCGCCCGAGATGGGCAGGTCGAGCCCTTTCTTGATGTGGTGCAGGGCCATCAGCAGCAGTTCCCTGGGGGTTGGATGGCGGCGCTGCTCCGCTGCCATCACGGAGCGGCCCCCTATCGCGTCGGCGCGTGATGGGGCCACCTCCCGCAGCCGGTCACTGCTGCGACGGTGTCGGCGGACAGACGCGGGCGATCGCGTCGATCTCTCCTCGGTACAGTTCGCCCCCCAGGGTGCCGCTGGGGTTGATCAGGAGCGAGCCCGGCCGCAGGCGCGACAGACGAGGGAACAGGCGCCATCCGGGCACCACCTGCGCGGGCAGTCCCCGGGGATCCCAGCGCTCGGCTGCGGCGCCGGTGGTGAAGACCGCGTAGCTGTCGGCGCTACCGAGGGTGCCGAAGGAGCGCGGGGTCCCATCCGGCTCGACGATCAGCAGGAGGTCCGCGCGCAGCAGCGCCCGGTAGACCGCGTGCCGGGCGTCAGGGTTGCGCCGCTTCGCCAGCGCTCGCATGGCGTCGTGGAGCGCGGCGTTCGTCGTCGTCGGGGCGTCGCCGAGCGTCAGGTCGAGCGCGAGCGCGTCGGCGCTCTGGCGGTAGATCCGGCGGAGCAGATCCACCAACAGATCGGCCACAGCCGTCCGCGACGCGTCGGTCGTGAGATCCACGCCGCGCTCGAGGCAGCGCGCGCCCGCGGGGAGAGCGAAACCCGCTCCGCGGAGGGCAGAGATCGCTCCAGGGCCGAGCTTCAGCGCGTCGGGGAGGTGCCGGGTGGACGCCGCGATGCAGCGCGCCTGCAGCGCGCCGCGGCGCGCACGGATCACGAGCCAGGCCGGGCCCGCCGAGACGACGAGACGGTTGCCGGTGCCGCCTTCGGTGTGGAGCCTGTTGAGGGCGGTCGCCAGGTGTTCGTGAGACATCGGGGGCTCGACTGCGCAGGTTGAGCAAGACAGACGCGGGTATCCCGGAGGCGATATGCCCACCCTCGATGCGTTCAGAGTCGTGGATTGGGGTCTCGCGGATCGGGGTCTCGCGGATCCGTGGATCGCGGTCTCGTGGAATCGAGGTCTCGTAGGTCCGTGGAACCGTGCTTCCGTAGGTCCGTGTATCCGTGGGTCCGCGGGTCCGAGGAGGCGGTTCGACTCGGCGTTGCGATCGATCGGCAACGCGGTCCGTCGGCAGCGCGGTCACGCGGTCACGAGGCATCGCGGTCGATCGGCGACGCGGCTTCACGGTCAAGCGGAGCCGCGGAAACACGGAACCACGGGTCGCTTCGCTCACGACTCCACGGCTCCACGGACCGCGGTCCACGAGAGCGAGCGCCAGATTCGGACCGTGGCCGTTCACCGACACTTGAGCCCCTTGACCCATAAGTCGAAACTCTACGTGGCGCTGTCGGTCGGGTGAGTCACCCCGCAGCCACGGAGCGCCTGGAATTTCGCTTGTGGACACCCGCGGACAGGCCGCTCGCCGAGCGCCTGTGGGGCGACCCGGCCGTGACCCGTTTGATCTCGCGGCAGCCGCTCACTCCTCACCGCGTTCGCGCCCGCCTGAGCGCGGAGATCGCCTATCAGTTCGCGTATGGTTTCCAATACTGGCCGGTCTTCGAGGCTGATGGCGGCGCGTTCATCGGCTGCTGCGGGCTGCACCCGCACCGAGAGGGGGTGGCTGAGCTGGGCGTGCACCTGCTCCCCACGCACCAGGGTCGCGGCTACGCGACCGAAGCTGCGCGGGCGGTCCTGGGGTTTGCGTTTGATATCGACGAGACGCGGGCCGTGTTCGCCGGGCACCACCCCGACAACGCAGCATCGCGGAAGCTGCTGACCCGGCTGGGGTTCGGCTATACCCACGATGAGTTGTTCGAGGGTACCGGAGCCATGCACCTGTCGTATCTGCTGGAGCGACCCCCTGCGCCCCGCTGAGCTCTCCGAGCGCCGCGCGCTGGCGGCCGAGCGGTACGGACTGCGCATCGGCGCGCCGTTCCCCGCACCCTCTCTGCACCATGTCGCGCCTGCCAGGATGGCTGACGGACGGGGGTGTGTGGTCAAGCTCCACCTGCCGTGCGCTCCCGGCAAGCTGGATGAGTACCCTGCCGAGCGGGCCGCCCTGGGTACCTGGAGGGGCACGGGAGCGGCCCGGCTGCTCGGCAGCGACGACGAGCTCCGGCTGCTCATCATCGAGCGGCTGCGGCCCGGAGACGACCTGTCCACGCTGCCCGAACGGCCGGCCACGCGCATCGCCGCGGTCATCGCCAGGAGGCTGCAGACCGCCCCGTCCATCGCCGGGCTCATCCCGCTGGAGACGTGGCTGCGGTCGCTGCTCAGCGCCGAAGATCTCCCCGCCGAGCGCGCTCTCGCTCGCCGGCTGCTCGACAGCAGCCCGCCGCCGGTCGTCCTGCACGGCGATCTCCACCCGGGGAACGTGCTGCGGAGCGGCGTCCACTGGCGGGCGATCGATCCCAAGGGACTGTGGGGCGATCCTGCGTTCGATGCCGCGATGTGGCTGCGGAACGGCTGCGCCGGAGACCGGGTCGCGCAGGCCTTGCAGCGGGCCCGGATCTGGGCGGACGCACTGGATTGCACACCGGAGCGGGTGATCGAGCAGGCGATCGTGCAGATCGCTGTGTCGGTGTGTTGGGCGCGGGAGGACGGAGAGGACGCCAGCGGGGAGTGGGCGCACCTGGGGGTGTTGCGGGCGGCGCGGCGATGACGTGGCCCCCTTCACACGTGGATCGCGGAGACGTGGTCGCGCGGATCGTGGAACCGTGGTCACGCGAGATCGCGAGATCGCGGAGCGGCGAAGTCGAGTTCCACGCGGGCACGCGACCACGGAGGAGCGGCACCGCGATTTCACGACTGCGCGGTTTCACGGTCCCGCGTCCCGCGAATTCACGATCCGCGCTTCTACGAGCCTCGAACCACGATCCGTAAATCTCGTCACTCGTCACTCGAGTCTGGTCACCGGTCACTCGGATCTCGCACTCGAGCCCGTTGTGGAGCAACCGAGACCCGCCTCTCCAGCTCCCCAAAAATCTCCGAGAACACCCCCGCCCAGTCCCCCGGCGTCTTCTGTCGAAACACCCGCATGCTCCGGTACCACGGGCAGTCCGCGCCCTTCAGCTCGAAGCGCCAGTCCGGCACGTTTGGCAGCGCCAGCCACACCGGCACGCCCAGCCCGCCGGCCAGGTGTGGCGTCGCGGTGTCGGACGTGATGACCAGATCCAGCTCGGTCATCACCGCCGCTGTGTCGACGAACGGCGCCGTGTCTTCGTCCAGCTCCCGGCCCAGATCGATCACGCCAGCCCTCGGAGGCAGCGCCGCGAGCTGAGCGAGGCCGTGCCGCTTCTGCAGACTCAGCAGGGTGACGCCGGGGATGTCGGCGAGCGGCAGGAAGTGACGCAGCGGGATGGACCGCTGGCCGTCCGCGGCGTACCCCGGATTGCCCTGCCAGCCGATGCCGATACGGAGACCAGTCCACTCGGCGAGCCGCGCACGCCAGCGCGCGCGCAGCTCGGGCTCGGCGTGCAGATACGGCGCCCCGGTCCACAGCGCCTCGCGGCCGGCGTCGAGGAATCCGGGAAGGCTCAGCAGCCCGGCCCAGGCGTCGAAGCCCGGGACCGGATCGCGCGTGGTGACGAGCGCGTCGTACCCCGGGGTGCCGGCGAGCAGCCGCCGGAGCGGGGTCTGGACCCGGAGCGTGACGTGGCCCACCCTCTCCCGAATCTGCGGCAGGAAACGAACGAACTGCAGCGTGTCGCCGAGGCCCTGCTCCACCGTGATCAGCAGGCGCAGAGACGCATCGGGTGTGCCGTCCCAGCGGGGACCGTCCGGGGGGCGTATGGAGAAATCACCGAGACGAAGGCGGGACTCGTAGAGCTGCCAGCCGGCCTGATAGGCCCCGCCCTGAAGCAAGGTGAGGGCCAGGTTCCACTCCGTCTCGGCGTGTCCGGGCTCCAGAATGAGCGCGTGACGGAGCACCCGCTCGGAGGCGGGCAGCGCCCCGAGCCCGCGCAGCACCAACCCGAGGTTGGTCAGCGCCCGTCGATGGGTTGGATCACGCTCCAGGGCACGCAGCAGACAGATCCGGGCCTCGGCGAAGCGAGCGGCCGTCTGGAGCGCCGTGCCCAGGTTGTAGTGCAGCTCGGCCACGCGGGGAGCCAGACGAACGGCCTGTTGGTAGCCGGCGATGGCGGCGTCGGCGGAGCCGGCGTGTTGGTAGCTGCTGGCGAGCTCGCTCCAGGCCTGCGGAGAGCGGGGGAGTTGGGCCACCAGGGCCTCGTGATCGGCGAGGGCCTGCACATGACGGCCAGCGCGGCGATGGGCCTGGCCGCGCTCAAGGAGGTGCAGCGCTGAGTCGGGGATCGGGTTGGTCGGCGTGGTCATCGGACGTCATCTATCAGGTATGATCGCGTCTTCGCCTCCTCGACGATGATGACATCGTGAATCGCGGTCTCCTGGAGGCGTGGTTCCCCGGGTCCGCGGTCAAGCGGCAACGCGCCTTCACGGTCAACGGAGCCGCTCTGGAGGAGCCGCGGCTTCGCGGTCTCGCGGGTCGCTTCGCTCACGACTCCACGGACCGCGGTCCACGACTGCTCCACAACGGGAAGGAGTTCGATCAACGAGATCGAGCATCGAGAACGGGTCACGCGGTCTCGAGGTCTCGTGGATCCGTGGATCGAGGTCTCGTGGAATCGAGGTCTCGTGGGTCCGTGGAACCGCGCTTCCGTAGTTCGCGGTCACGCGGTCACGCGGTCACGCGGTCACGCGGTCACGCGGTCTCACGGTTGAGCGGCAACGCGGCTTCACGGTCAAGCGGAGCCGCTCTGGAGGAGCCACGGCTTCGCGGGTCGCTTCGCTCACGACTCCACGGCTTCACCATCCTCGAGACCGCGATCAACCATGAACGCCTTTCACCAACAACGTCGTTCGGGAACCACAGACGTTGACCGTGAACGGGAATCGTGATCGATTGCTCCACAGCGAGGACGAGCATCGACCGTCAAACAACCCGCCCGACCCGCTCAGGCCCGCTCAGGCCAACACTTCCATACCCGCCGACTCCCGCGCCCGCTCCGCAGGATCGACCACCAGCATCTTCCACGCGGTGCGCAGGCTTCGCCCCAGCTCCTCACGACTCTGCACCCGTCGCAGCAGCCGACCGATCTGCTTGGGTCGGTAATAGAAACGCAAGTAGGCGAGTCTGCACCACCGCTGGATCTCTGCGTCGCTCATGTCGCACAGCGGTCGGGGGATGTCCTCGTCTGTGCCGGCCTCGATGTGCTCCCGCCAGTAGTCGCGCCCGGTCTCTCGCAGCAGCAGCGTGTACATCTCGGTCGACGGCATGGGCGTGACCTTGGAGAACTGGGCGTAGTCCAGGTCCAATTCAAGCGCGAGCCGGATGGTCTGCCGGATCGTGGCCTGGTCTTCGTAGGGGTTGCCGACCATGAAGTAGCCGAACGTGTGGATCCCGTGCGCCCGGGTGCGCGAGATCACGTCGCGGTACATGTCGAGGCTGGTGCTCTTCTTGAGCGTCTGCAGGATCTCGCGGTTGCCGCTCTCGATGCCGTAGTAGATGCGGCTGCACCCGGCCGAGCGCATGGCGGCGAGCACGTCGTCGTTGATGCAGTCGACGCGCGTGCGGGCGGCCCAGACGATGTCGAGCTTGCGGCGGTTGATCTCCTCGCAGATGGCGATCACCCGGTCCTTGCGGATGGTGAAGCTGCTGTCGAAGAAGTCGAGCTCGCGGATGCCGTGCTCCTTGACGCAGAGCTCAAGCTCGTCGGCGACGTTTTTGGGCGAGCGGGCCCGGAACGCCTTGGAGCCCTGCTCACAGAAGATGCACTTGTAGGGACACCCGCGGCTGGTGATGAAACAGGTGAAGTTCTTGTACTTGCTGATGAAGCTGTAGTAGATGGAGTTGTCGATGAGGTGGCGGGCGGGGAACGGCACCGCGTCGACGTCCACGTCGGGCGGCTTCGGCGTGACCACCACCTGCCCGTCGGCCCGCTTGTAGGCGATGCCGCGGATCGTGGAGAGCCCCCGTTCTGAGTCGGAGCGCCTGTCCACCAGCGCCGCCAGCAGATCGGGCAGCGCGCGCTCGGCCTCGTGGGTGACGGCGTAGTCGATGCACGGGTAGCCCAGCGTCTCTGCCGGGTAGATCGACAGGTGGACCCCGCCGACGATGACGGGGACGGCCACCCGCTCGCGGATGGCCTTGATCCACTCCAGCGAGTGGAAGAACAGGTACGTCGTGAGCGTGTAGCCGACGTAGTCGGGGCCGAACCGGTTCAGCCGCGCGACCGTCTCGTCCAGCGTGAGCCCCTCGGCGTGGGCGTCGAGCAGCAGCACCTCGCAGCCCGCCTGCTCCAGGATGCCGGCCACATAGAGCAGCGACAGCGACGGGAAGATGCCGTAGTTCTCCTTGACGGTCTTGATGCCGGGCTCGTTGCGGATGGCCCCGTAGGGCGGGTAGACCAGCGCCACCTTGAGTCCGCCGAGCTGACCGCTGCGGTGGGTCTGGTGCCTGGAGGGGGATGCCGATGGGGCCATGGTGTCCAGCGTGGATGGTATTCGGTTCCCCTGATCGTACCCCGATCGGGGACCGGCGGTAGCGCATGGACCGCCTGCCGAGCTGGATGTTGCCCGCTGGTCTGTGGCTCGCGGCGTCCGCCTATGCAGTGTGGTGGACGCTGGGCAATCCGCTGCCCGACGGCTTCCAGAACGAGTACCTGCACGTCGGTAACGCCTACGACCTGTGGGAGGCCCTGCGGGCCCGGGACGTCTGGCACCTGCGCTGGTACATGTACACCGGCTACTGGCCGTGGGGGTTGTACGCCGTCCCCTGGCCGTTTCTGGCTGTGCTGGGACCAGGCAGGCTGGCGCTGGTCTGCGGGAACCTCGTGCACCTGGGGGTGCTCCTGTGGGGGGCGTGGTCGCTGGGGCGTGCCCTGGGCGCGCCGCTGGCGCCGCTCCTGCTGCTGCTGTGCCCGGGGGTGTTCGGCACGCTGGTCCGCTTCGAGCCGAACTTCGCGGACATCGCCTGGGTGACCGCGGGCCTGGCCTTCCTCGTGCGTTCGCGGGGGCTCACCGACCGCCGCGCGATGGTGGGCTGGGGCGCCTGCCTGGGCGTGGGCCTGATGATGGATCGGCTGGCGGTGGTGTTCTTCCTGGTGCCCGCGCTGCTGCCGCTGCTGCGGGGGGCCGACCCACGGGCCTGGCGCAACCTGCTGCTGGGGGGAGGCGTGACCCTGGCGCTGACCGCGGCGTACTACCGGGAGTTCTTCCTGCGGCACTCCGATGAGCTGCTGAGCCAGGCGCCCGTCGGCGAGATCGACGCGGTGGGGACGGTGGCGGCCACCGAGGGGCTGGGCGGGCTGTACTACCCGCTGGCGCTGATCGACTCGCAGGCGGGGCCGGGCCTCGGGGTGGTGATGCTGCTGGGCCTGGGGCACGCGATCTGGATGGTGTTCACCAGCGACGACGGAGGTCGGCGACGCTCCCTGGCGGTGCTCGCGGCGGCGGTCGTCGCGCCGGCGGTGTTCTTCACGGTGGTCGCCAAGAAGCAGGTGTTCTACACCCTGCCGATCCTGGGACCCCTGGCGGTGCTCGCGGCGGGCCGCGGTCGCCTCGCGTGGGCGGCTGCTGCTGGCGGCGGGCTGTCGCTGCTGACGCTGGGGCTGGGGGCGCTGCCGCTGGATGGTCCGGGGCGACCGCCGCTGCCGGAGCGGTGGGTCGCGCCGCGCCACACCCTCGCGCGCCCGCCGAGCCGACAGGTGTGGCCGCTGGACGCGGCGATCGACGGGCTCATCTCCGCGGCACCCGCGCCGCGGCAGATCTCGGTGATCAGCGAGGACGATCGCCTGTTCGAGGGGTTCGTGGCGCTGGCCGTGCGCGAGCGGCGGCCCGGAGTGCCCGTGCGGGGGGTGGTGACCGATCCCCAGGGCACCTACGAGCTGTTCGCTGAGACCGACGCGCTGCTGTGGGTGGGCGAGATCGGCGGCGCGTGGCCGAGCGCCGCGGACATCGAGGCAGAGCTGCTCGCCGATCACTATCGCCTCGCGCAGCTCCCCCCGGTGGCGCGTCTGGTCGCGGAGGCCGGTGGGGACTTCGAGCCCTGCGGTCGGTGGCCTGCGGGTGACCTGGAGCTGGTGTGCTTCGTGCGCGTCGCGCCTGCGCTGTCAGCGCCGGAGTCGCCTTCGCGTAGTATGTAGTCCTCGGCTGAAGATCGCTGCATAGGAGGTGCTGACGTGTCCGAGCGGAATCCGTCCCCGGGGCTCACCCTCTCGAGCGTGACCTTCAGCCCTGACGTGGGCATCATGCGGGGTGTGCTGCAGCGTCTGGCCATGCTGGCCCACGCGCGCAGGCAGGGAGTGCAGAACCCCGAGCGCGATCAGGCGGCGGCGACCTTCTTCGCCAGCCAGCTCCGTCTGCTGCTCGATCAGCACATGCCGGTGGCGCTGGAGTTCACGGAGGACACCGTCCTCTACTCGGACACAGAGGTCAACGGCAGCGACCTCATGGCCGAGAACCTCACCGAGGGCCTGTACTCCGAGGGGCTGCGCAGCCTCTACGTAGATCTCGGCGCCACCGACGAGGAGCTGTCCGGCCTGGCGATGCTGCTGTCGCGCAACTGGCTCGACAAGGCCTCCGATCAAGATGATCTCGAAGCGAGCTCCTGGAAGGCCAGCTTCGACCACATCCACCTCGACATCGCCGCGCGCCGTGTGGTCGCTGCCACCGACACCGAGCAGCTCAGCCCCGAGCAGATGATCGTCCGGCTGGTGCGTCAGCTCGGCGACGAGGAATTCGAGCTGAGCTCAGAGCAGATCGAGGCCCAGATCGCGCGGGCGCTGGCAGATCTGCGCAGCTGTTCGGTGGGCGCGCTCAAGCCGAACCCGGAGCTGTTGACCTCTCCTGATCACCGCCGGCTCGTGCGCGGGATGGCCCGCGCTGCAGAAGCGCGCGACATGGGCGACGACAACCTCTCGCTGGTGCTGTTCGAGGCGGTCCGCTGCGCGGACGATCCGGAGATCGTCGCGGACCTGATGGGGAAGATCCTCACGCACGCACGCTGGGATCTCCGCGAGGGCCGGCCTGACGCGGCCCTGGGGCGCCTGCGTCGCCTGATGATGGTGGCCGACGTCGATCTCCTGCCCGACATTCCCCAACGCGAGACCATCCTCATCGAGCTGGAGCGGCTGTGGGGCGAGGAGTTCCGCGAGGCGCTGCTGGAGGGGTGGGAGGCAAACCCCGACGTGGAGACCTGGCAGGGGCCGCTGTTCACCCTGGGCCAGGCGATGTCTCGCAGCGGGGTGGAGTCGATGCTGGAATTCGCCGCGGCGCTGCCGGAACGTGGGCTGCGGCAGGCGCTGGCCGACGCGATGCTCACGGCGCTGGACCAGTGGGGGGTGACCCTCCGCGAGCTGCTGGATGCAGCCACCGAGACCCAGCTCCCCGTGATCCTCCTCGGCTTCGCCCGCGTGACTGATCGCACCGCTGTGGAGCCGCTGCTGGCAAAGGTGTCCAGCGAAGATCCTGTGGTGCGTGAGGCCGTGCTGGTGGCGCTGCGGGCCCACCAGTCACCGCGCATCAAGGCCACCGTCCGCAAGTCCCTCGCCGACGACGCTCGCGCGGTGCGACTGGAGGCCCTGCGCTACGTGTGCGTCTACCGCGACGCAGAGGCCTCCGAGACGATCATGGGCCGCATCGAAGGGGCGCGCGCCGACACCTACGACGTAGACGAGCTGTCGGCGCTCACCCGGGCCTACGCGATCATCAACCGCGAGGGGGGCGTCGCCACGCTCTCCACCCTCGCCGCGCGCCACATCGAACCCCGGAAGAACGCCCACCCGGAGCTGCTCACCGCGGTACTGTCGGGGCTGGCCGCCAGCGGTCCCGCGGGCCGCGCCGCCATCCAGCAGCTCGGTCGAGAGCACCCGGAGCTGCGCGGGCGTCTCCGCGAAGTCCTCTCCAGCTGATGGGTCCTCTCCAGCTGATGGGTCCTCTCCAGCTGATGGGTCCTCTCCAGATGATGGGTCCTCTCCAGATGATCCGGAGAAGCATGTCATGAACGAAACCGTACAGCGTCGCCTGTTCCACTCTGCGGTGCTCCGCTTCACGGTGCGGCTGGCGCACCTGTTTCGCTCGCGAAACATGTTCCCGCCGGGCCACCCCAGCCTGGAGCTGAACCTGAAGGCGGTGGGGCTGCTGGCCGGCGAGGTGGTGCGGCGTGAGCCCGGAACGGACATCCACCTCCTGGGCTCGCGGGTGTACGCGGGGGACACCTCACTGCGTCCGCCCAAGGGCATGCTCCGCGCCCTCCGTGAGCTGATGGAGTACCTCGGCGAGCGCGGCCTGGGCGGCGTGCGCCTGAACGCCTCGCCCTCCGAGGGGCAGCTCATGGCGGTGCTGGATCTTCTGGAGGCGGAGCCGGGCGGCGGGGGGCCCGGCGCGGAGGTGCTGAATCGGCGGCTCACCCAGAGCGGGGTCCTCTGGCTGTCGTTCCACAACCTCCGCTCCGCGCTGGACGACGAGGAGATCGGCGGCACTGGCGATCCCGCGCTGGTCTCGATGCGCCTGTACCTGCGCGGCGTGCGCGCGGTGCATCGCCTGTACGATCGGGGGATCTCCGCGGCGGTGCTCCTCGAGCTGCATCGCATCACCCTGGGCATCTGCGAGCTGTCGGAGATCGCGCCGGTGCGCTTGCGCGTGCTGTGTGAGCCCCGCGACTTCGTGCCGCATGTGCATCGCCACCCCATGCACATGGCGATCTGGAGCGTGCTGCTGGGGCAGCGGTTCGGTCTGTCGCGCAACGACCAGGTGGAGCTGGCGATCTGCGCGTTCATCGTCGACGTGGGGATGCGGCACCTCCCCGAGCAGATCCTCAGCCGCGAGGCAGAGCTGGACGAGGCGCAGGTGGAGCTGCTGCGCGGTCACCCCATCACCAGCGTGCAGGAGCTGCTGGCGGCCCCACGCATGGGCGAGCAGCTCCGGCGCCGCACGGTGATCGCCTTCGAGCACCACATCGCCGGGGGCTACCCGTCGGTGCTGCGCTGGCCGGAGCCCCACCTGTATACGCAGATCATCTCGCTGGTCGACGCCTTCGACGCGCTGCGGTCCGACGCGCCGTGGCACAAGGCCCTCTCCGGCCCCGACGCCGTGGCGGCGCTTCGCGGCAAGCACCCCGACATCCTGCTCGACCACCTGGCGGACCTGCTGACGTTCCAGCCTCCCCCTCCAGAGCCTGCGGGTGTCGCTGACGACGACGAAGACGACGAGCCCACCAATCCCGGGGTCGCTCGTGCCTGAAGCGCGCCCCGCGGCCACCATCGTGGTGCTGCGACCGGCCAGCCGCGGCCCGGAGATCCTGATGCTCCGCCGCTCGGCGCGCGCGGGGTTCTTCCCGCATGCCTGGGTCTTTCCCGGGGGGCGGGTCGACGCGGCAGACGCGCAGGTGCCGGTGTCGGGCGCCATCGAGGGGCTCCCCGATGCGGAGCGCGCCTTCGCGGTGGCGGCCATCCGCGAGTGCTTCGAGGAGTCCGGGGTGTGGCTGGGAGGCGGCACCCCATCCCTGACCCTGCGCGACGCGCTCAACGCCCGCGAGGCGACGCTGCTGGACGCGCCGGGGCTGGTGGCCGATCTGCGCTGCCTGTCGTGGATCTCCTGGTGGATCACCCCGGAGGTGGAGCCCAAGCGCTTCGACACGCGCTTCTTCCTGACCGTCCTGCAAGAG
This sequence comes from uncultured Enterobacterales bacterium, assembly GCA_964464515.1. Classification (GTDB taxonomy): domain Bacteria; phylum Myxococcota_A; class UBA796; order UBA796; family UBA2385; genus CAYXGP01. The sequence continues at coordinate 34,955 of CAYXGP010000025.1, read as the reverse complement.
GGCGCCGGTGAGGAGGCCCGCCACGACGCCGTGGAGACGGTGTCGTCGGTGTGGATCACCGCCCGCGCGGCGCTGGCGCGGCATGCGGCGCGCGACGACTTCTTCCTGGCGCCCCCGACGTTCCGTACGCTGGAGATGCTGTCGGGCTGCAGAGACGCGCGCGAGGCGGCGGCGTGTTTCCCCCCGGTGGTCCCCATTCAGCCGCGCGTCGAGTTCGGTCCGGGTGGAGAAGATGTACGCATCTTGCTTCCGACGGCCGGCGGTCCATCGCGGATCGTCCTGCGCGACGGGGCCTGGCAGAGCGAGGCGTGATCGCCCTGCTGGCGGCAGCCGTCCAGGCCGCGCCATCCAGGCAGCCGCTTCCGCCGCGCGCGCCGATCGCAGGACCCGGCCGTGATCCGGCTGTGCTGGTGATCAAGCTGGTCGAAGACGCGGGGCTGCTCACCGACGGACCGGTGGTGCGCGGGGCCCCGGCGGACCTCCAGGCGCTGCTCGGGGGCTCTGCGCCGCTGTTTCCGCGCGATCCTTCGGCGATCCGCGCCGACCGCGCCGCGTGGGATCCGGAGCGACGTCTCGCGGACCTCACCCTGTACCGCCGCCTGCGCACCGATGATCCCGATCGGGGAGCTCTCCTGGCCGCGCACCCCCTCGTGGAGTCCGTCGAGTTTGCGCTGTCGCCCCAGCCGCCGCCAGCAGACCTGTCACCGTCGACGCCGGACTTCTCGGGGGGACAGACCTACGCGGGCCCCGCGCCGGATGGCCTGGGGTTCGACGCCGCCGTCCTCTGGCCTGGCGGTACCGGTGAGGGCGTCACCATCGCCGACATCGAGTACGGCTGGGAGGAGGATCACGAGGATCTGGGGGCCGCTGCGGGCACCCACGCGTGGGGTCTGCGCAGCGACTCCTACGCCTACCATGGCACCAGCGTCCTCGGTGAGCTCATCGCGGGGGACAACGGCTATGGCGTCACCGGGTTGGTCCCCGACGCCGCTGTGTTGATGATCTCCCCCTTCGACGACTCTGGCGCCTACGACGTCGCTGCGGCGATCGACGGCGCTACGGCGCTGCTGGAGGCTGGCGACGTGCTCCTCATCGAGCAGCAGGCCTGGGAGGACGGCGGGTACTGCCCGGTGGAGATCAGCTCGGCGGTGTTCGACGCCATCACGCTGGCGGTGGCGAAGGGGATCTCGGTCGTGGAGCCCTCGGGAAACGGCGCGCAGAACCTCGACGATCCGAAGTGGGACGGCTGGTTCGATCGCGCGCAGCGGGACAGCGGCGCGATCCTGGTGGGCGGCGGGTCGTCCCCGTACTCTTCCCACACGCCGCGGACCTGGACACCGCGCGGCAGCTCCTACGGCTCCCGCATCGACGTACAGGGCTGGTACGACGGGATCGTCACCACCACCAACGACGACTATGGAGGATCGCTGGCCGATCTGTTCCTGCCTGATGGGGACGGTCGCCAGGGCTACACCTCGGTGTTCGGCGGCACCAGCGGGGCCTCGCCGATGATCGTCGCAGCCGCCGCAGCGGCGAACGGCGTGGCGAAGGCGCTGTGGGGGACCCCCTGGGAGCCCATGGACCTTCGGGCCGCGCTGGTGGCGACGGGCACGCCTCCCCCTGAAGACGACCCCTGGATCGGTCCGCAGCCCGACATGCGGCGGTTCCTGCGCACCTGGGGAGCGCGCTGAGACTCACTGATCGGGGGGCCTTCAGCCGGAAGCCTTCCGGAGCAGCTCGCGCGTCGCGGGATCGCCCACGTTCGCCTCGATCGTCACCCGCCGTCCGTCGGAGCGCATGACCGTCGCGGGGAGCTGGATGAAGCTCATCGCCGGGGTCTGGATGACCAGCAGCAGCGTGTCTCCGCTGCTCAGGGAAGGCTGGGGCTGCACCCGCACCCGAAGACGTGGGCCGTCGAGATGCAGCGCTCGCTGCGCGAGGTCCTTCGTCTGGAGCGCGAGGAACAGCGAGCCGGTCGAGAGCGCGCCGATGGGCAGGCTGCGATCGGCGCGGCTGGGGGGCGTGGCTACCTGGCGGGGGCGCGGCGCCACCCGCGTCCGGGGCCGCGGTCGCACCGATCTCGGGGGCTGAGGGGACGGGGCTGGCTGCGCTGGTGGTGATTCGATCGCAGGCTCATCTTCAGAGGCCGGTTCTTCAGCGACAGGCTCCTCAGAATCAGCCTCTTCTTCAACGGGGTCTTCTTCAGCCGGCTCCTCAGCGATGGCCTCCTCTCCGATAAGGTCTTCGGCCCAGGGCTCCGGCGCTTCCAGCTCGGCAGTGGGCTCCGACGGCTCCACCTCGACATCAGGTGGGGAGACTTCAGGCGGACCAGGCTCTGAAGTCAGTGTCTCTGAAGGCAGTGTCTCTGAAGGCAGTGTCTCTGAAGGCAGTGTCTCCGAAGGCAGTGTCTCCGAAGGCAGTGTCTCCGAAGGCAGTGTCTCCGAAGGCAGTGTCTCCGTGGAGGGCGGCGCCGGGGCGGGCTCTGGCGGGTCCGCTGGTGTCGAGAGGGGCTCGGCGTCTGCAGACAGCGGCGGATCGTGTGCTCCACGACGCCAGGGAGTCGGATCGAGGCGTGGACCGTCATCCAGCCAGGACAGATGCTCGCCCGATTCGCTCCATCGGTCTTCGGGCACCAGCGCCAGCGGTGCGCTCGCCGGAGGTGGCTCCTCCCCACCGGACGGGGCGGATGGTGCGATCGGGGCGAGCGAAGTCGGCTCCGGTAGCGGGAGCACCTCGCTGTGCGCCAAAGCGTGTCGAACCTGCTCTCGCCCGCGCATGCCGGCCTCGGAGTCGGTGCCCGGATCGGCCTCGGCCGAGAGCCCATACGGATCGGGCTCATCCTCGCCCGGCATCACGTCCCGCATCTGCCGACGACGCTGGCGGCGCTCGTTGATCCGATCCATCACGAGCTGGGTCTGCGACTCGCGGGCGCCACCCATCCGGGATGAGAAGTCCAGCACGCCGCCGGTGATCTCGGTCTCTTCGACGGAGGTCCCGCCGGCCGCGCGATCCTTGAGCCAGGAGTCGAACCGGTCCGCGTCCTCCGGGGCGATGCCCCGTATCCGGGCGTGGACCATCGGCGCCTCGCTGCCGCGGCGCTGCACCTTCCGGATCTCCATCGAGCCCATCACGGTCGCGGCCCGGCCGCTCAGCTCGATGCGCCAGGACAGCACCTCTCCGGGAGAGACGACCTTGTCGATCTCGAAGACCAGGGTGTCGCGTTCGACCTGGTAGACCGCGCCGAAGGCCAGGCCGGCGCTGGTCTGTACGGCGATCATCGCCTGGGGTGTAGCTGCCATCTCGGCTCCGGTACGCTCCCTGATCATCACCCTTTCCGAGGCTTCGATCCAGCCCGAGACGCTCCGGGTTAGTGGACGGGTGGCAGGCGTTGCATGGCTGGTGCCGGCCCCGGCCTTCAAAGCCGGTGGGGCGCGTCGAGAGGCGTAGCCCGGTGGGTTCGACTCCCATCGTCTGCCGCCAACATCTCCAAAGAGAACGTCTGGCGGCTCATTTCTGAGGTGTCCTGCTTCCCGACGGGTAACCCAGGGGGAACACGGTTTTGTTCTTGCGCCCCACCGGCCCGAGTGCCTGATGCCGTTCGAGCTATTCGCCAACCGCTTCCCAGATCTGGGCCCGCGCGAGACGCGGACGCTGACCGTGCTCGATGATGATCATCGCCTGCCGCGCGGCAGGTACAGCTTCGTTGAGATGTACTGCAACGAATCGAGCTGCGACTGCCGGCGCGCGTTCATCCAGATCCACAGAGACGACGTCGTCGCGGCAGCCACGAGCTGGCCCGACCCGCTGGCGACCATCAGCTACGGCTGGGAGCCCGACGACTTCTACCGCGCCTGGGCGGGCTGGCCGCTGACCGACCATGAGCTGGAGCTTCTCCGCGGGCCTGCGCTGGAGCCGTTCAACCCGCAGTCCGTACACTCCGAGGCGCTGCTGGACGCCTTCAAGACCTACCTCCTCACCGATGACGCCTATGTCGAGCGGATCATCCGGCACTACGGGATGTTTCGGGAGCGGATTGATGCTGTGCCTCAGGAGACCCCACAGCGCAAGACGACCGCGCGGAAGAACACCCGGAAGCGGCAGCGGACCGCGCGGCGCAAGCAGCGCCGCCGGAAGCGTTGAGGCCGTCGGCCCAGGCTCACCGCGCTGAGCTGTCCGGAGTCACACCAGGCATCGCTGACCCAGCAGCCCTTGATCGACCAGTCGACGCTGTCGTGCGTCTAATGCTGGATGTAGACACTGCCGACGTCGAAGCCCTCCTCGGGCGTCCCCCACCACTCGCCGCTGCGGAACATGCAGGGCTTGTAGCGCTCGTCGCTGTAGGTGTAGAAGGCCAGGCTCCAGTTGCCCTCACTGAAGAAGCGCAACCGGCACAGGTGGGTGGGCGTGCTGCGCATCCGCTTCAGGCACTCCTCGCGGGTCTCGGGGTGGCCGGGAGGTGGCCAGCCCTCGGACAGAGTCGGCTCGGTGTAGGCGTCGATGTAGCAGAACTTGCCCCGGAAGCGGACATCGATCCGGGTGTACCCACCGGCGCAGGTCTCTGCAGCGTGGGCCAGGATGCGCGCCCGGGTACGCGCTTGGACGGTAGGAGGTACCTTCCGGCCACCGCTGTGGGGGTCTCGGACCCAGACCCGACGTTCCATCTGCGCCTCATGCTCGACGTGGAGCCATCGGTCTATCTCCTCGAGCGCTCAACGACACAGACCGGCGAGGCCCGAGAGTGGGCGAGGTGCTACAGTAGGCCCCATGGATCGGCCCATTCCCGACTTCCCTCGCTTGACCACCAACCCCGCCAAGCTGGGGGGAAAGCCCTGCGTGCGCGGGTTGCGTCTCAGCGTCCAGGACGTGCTCCGCGCCCTCGCAGCCTACCCTGAACGAGACGCGCTCCTCGCCGACTACCCGGACCTCGAAGACGCGGATCTGCAGGAGGTGCTGGCGTTCGCGGCGGCGATGGCGGGCTGGGAGGAGGTCGCGTGGCGGCCTCCAGCGGCGTAGCGACGGTTGCGTCTTCTCCTCGACCAGAACCTCCCGATCAGCCTCGCGCAGCTCCTCCGCGACGCAGGACACGACGCCGTGTACACCCGCGAGCGGGGACTTCAGCGAGCCGATGACGAGGTGATCAGCGCGCTCGCCCGCGCGGAGACCAGAGTCGTCGTAACACAGGACAGTGACACTCCGCAGCTCGTCGCCCTCTCTGGTGATCGCACCCCGTCCATCATCCACCTTCGCGTGGGTCCGCAGACACCGGGCGCTCTGCGTGATCTCGCCCTCGGGATCGTCTCCACGGTGGAGGACCGGCTGGACGCGGGCGTGATCGTCTCGGTGGCATGCGTGACCGGTTAAGCGATACACCCCTTTTAAAGCTGGTTTCAAGGCGCCCCTCTCTCTTCTCATGGGCCCCTCCGCGTTCCGTGGCGCCGCGAGCAGCCGAGCGGACGCTTCCAGATCCGCATTCGACCCCGGTAGCACCGCCTCAGCATGGTGTTTGGAACTCTCGCCGATTTCGCGGATATAACTGGTTCGTAGGCGTTAATTCCTTAACCGGTCACGCATGGTCTCGGTGGGCTCAAACGCTGTGCGGCTCCGGGAGCTGCCCATCACGCGCTGAGGTCGGTCGGCTTCTGTGGAGCGGGCTTTCGGGGCTCTACCGGCAGGCCGGCGCGCGCTGGTAGTCTGCCCAGCTCACGGACGGCGCCGCGACCGCAGAGCACTCCCCCCGTCCGGTGGGCTCCACCGAGAACGGCAACGTTACGATGGAGGCATCTGCGGGTAGAGTCGGCCTTCGTCAACGAGCTTCGGCGACATCCGGGCTGCCCCGGCGGAAGCTGACTCCCCGCGGGTGCTGCCACGGCGACCAGCAGTTCTTCGCCGAGCATCGGCACTTGGGCGGCTTCGTGGTGCAGAGTCGGGCGGCTAGCCTGCGGCCCGCCGCGCAACCCCGGGACGATCGCCGAGTCCCAGGTCATCCATGATTCACCACTCACCCCGACGCTCCAGACCTGGACGCGCGAGGGTACGCTGGGGCGGAGGATGGCAGTGGTGAGACGCGCCAGGCAGATCGAGGGGACTGGGTGCTGTGGTGTCCACGTTCGGGCATGGGGATGATCCCGATCGAGGAACAACCTGCGGAATCGGGTCGCGACGCACTGTCATGGCCCTCGGCGAACGTGGTGATGGAATCAAACCAATGCCACACCTGATACTAGTGGTAGAACCATGAATATGACAATATGACACCACGCCGTCGTGCTTATGGGCGCTGTGGGCAGGCGCAGGCTGTCCAGGATCCTGGGGGCGTTGTGGGCAGGCGGCGGCACGCCGCGAACCGCGAAGCGGCTGTCCACATCGTCCACAGGGGCGTCAGCGTCCATAGGCATCGCACCCTGGCTCAACGTGGCGACAACGCCATCGAATAGCGCGAGCGGGCTCAGCCTTCGCGCGTGTCTGCGAGGGCCTGGCAGAGCGGCTATCCGTGGACGAGGCGTTGGCCTACGAGGGGGTCGTGGCGTTCCAGAAGCCCTATCCACACCTCGCTCGGGTCTATGCGGTCGTGGCACGCCGAGGCATAAGCGCCTGGAAGGTCGGGCGGTCGCTCGTGACCGCGCTCCTGCCCGGCATGGACGTTGATGATTATTTCATGTGGAGCAACGACCATGCGCGGCGGCGACATTCGGAGGGCTCCGGTTCGATGAGTCCGGCTGAGTGAGCATCAACCATCTGGTTCTGCCCACCCACACCCCAGGGTTGTGGACCCCAAGATCCCTGCCTTCTCGCCGGTCGTGACGATGTACCCTTTTGGCCCCTCCACAAATCATCGGGCTACCCTGCTTCGATGGCAGAGCTACAGGAACAGTACAGGGTCTGGGAAGAGCGCGAAGGGCTCGTGGAGGTGGGCCACATCCCCATGATGCACGCGCAGAAGGCTGTGGTTCGCTCGCTGCCCACGATGGATCGCGCCGTGGCGCTGTTCGAGCGCGTCCATGACCACCTGGGCGAGCGCACCTGGATTGACCCGGAGGGTGGAACCACGCGGAGACGCCTCTACCTCCGCGACGCCGAGCACCCCGACTGGCTCCTGCCGCTCCCGCTGCTCGAACACGCATGGATCGCGGGCTTGGGGCGGGTGTCTCTGGGGACCTTCGTGAACTCCGTGGCGGTCAACCCCGAGGACGCGCCGGAGGGCTGGGAGCCTGGAGACGAGCCGTGGTGGCCGCAGGACCCCGAGCCCGACATCCTCCCGCAGAACGCTGACATGCGAGGAGGTTCGCTCAAGATCGCCGAGGGAACGGGCCACGTCGAGATCAAGTACGACGATCGCGGGCTCCGCTCCGAGAGCTGCTGGTCTGCCGGAGGGGACAGCTTCTGCTACGCGCGGTCCTTCAACATGCGGCCGTGGGTGATCGATCCGCTCGCCCGACCACCGACGCCCATGCCGTTCTCGCTGGTCTGCCGGCCCGAGCTGGACCTTCGCGGCCACAGCGTAGAGCAGATGGTCGAGTGGGTGCTGGAGCTTCGGCCTGAGCGTCTGCTCCCCCACCGCGTGTTGTTGCCCCTCCCGGGTCCGGGCGGGGTGAATGGGGCCTGGATTCGGGCGAGGTCGGCGCTGCGGGAGGCCGTCTTCGACGGGCACATCGAAGACGACGCCACGGGCTGGGTCGTCGTGGATGCCTTCAACGGCGAGGCGATGGCCGTCAGTCCGGACTTGGAGAGCGCCGTCGCGCGCTGGCACCAGGAAGTGGTCCGCGTCCGCCCTCGGCCGCCGAGGACCAGGAAGCACCAGGACCCGAAGGAGGAACCGCCCTTTCAGCAGCCGCAGTTCGTGAAGGACGACGAGAAGAAGGCGACCTTTGCTTCGTCGGGCACGATCCGGCTGGAGGCTCCCTCCCTCGCGGAGCTGGCCTGGCCCATCCCTCTGCCGCAGCACGTTCCTGCTGCAGCCGTGCCCGTTCCACCGTTGCCGCCGCTGCCCGAGGCGTACCGCCAGGCCGGATTCAGCCGCGTCCTGCGCATGTTCGGTGAGCACGGCACCGTGACCCACGGCGTCCTCCGCGACGAGCCCGACGGCTTCACCGTGGTGGGAGAGGGAACGCTCGACGTGGTGGACCCGCAGACCGTGAGCGACGAGATCAAGGCCGCGTTGAAGGTTCAGCGCGACCGATACGCCGACATGCCGGAAGGGTTCCCCAACCCGTTCACGGAAATACACTCCTCGGAGACCCACATCTTCAAGGGCTGGGACGACGCGCGGCGGCAGCGCGAGCCGCTCAAGCACATCGGCGGTTCCTGGGGTGAGTTCTCCGCGCGGAACGTCAACGGGGACCTGTGGGCATGGGCCGTGGTGCGGGTGTGGCGCAGAGGATGACTGGCTGCGACAACCTCTCCACACACCGCACGATACAGGGCGCCCATCGCCAGCTACCTGGACGGCGAAGTGGGTCGGAAGATCGGACGCAACGCGCCCTGCCCCTGTGGGAGCGGTTGGAAGTACAAGCAGTGTTGCCTTCGAGGGGCACGGCAGGCTGAGCAGAACGACGCGCTCGCCGGGCGGCGGCGGCAGCGCCTGCTCGATCTGGAGAACACCACGGTCGATCTCGTCCTCGACTGGGCGCGAGAGGTGATGGCTCTCGACCCGGTCGAGGTCTGTCCGATCGACATCGAACAGCCGCTGAACCACGGCCTCGTCCGCACCTGGGCGGCCTATGACCACCCGGTCCTCGACGCATTTCTCGAGCAGGAGGCTGACCTGCTTACCCCCGAGGAGCTGCGCTGGCTGCTCGCCCAGAAGCAGGCGATGATTGGGGTCTGGGAGATCCTGGAGACCACCCCCGGCGCGTCATTCCGTGCACGGAACCGCCTCACAGACATCGAACGGACGGTCTTCGAGCGCTCGGCCAGCGAAAGTCTCAGACGACGCGATCACCTCGTGGGCCGGGTGGTCGACTGGGAGGGCGAGAGCCTGCTGTGTGGCGCCCTTCCCCGCGTCCTGCCACCCCGCAACGCCGACGAGCTGGTGGAGATGATCCGATCGGTGCTGCGCGAACAGCACGGCCTGCCCGCGCGACGCCCGCTGCGCCCCGAGGAACTGCGCGACCCAGCGATCATCGCCACGGTGTTGATGGCCGGAGAACAGCTCACAGACGCCATGGCCGCGCGACCGCCGCGGCTGCACAACACCGACGGTGAGCCGATCCTGTTCACCGAGGATCACTACCGCCTCGGGCCCACCGGTCGGTCGGCAGCCCTGGCCGCCGCAGGGAAACTCGGCGAGCGGGATGAGGACGCTGAAGACGCGACGTTCGTGGTGATGCGGGCGGGCAACGCCATGCATGACCACTGGGACAACACCGTCACGGGCCGCATGGTGGTGTCGCAGCAGCGGGTCGTCCTGTCCACGAACTCCACAGCGCGGGCCGATCAGCTCCGGGCTCGTTTCGAGGCGCTCTGTCCCGATGTGGAGCACATCAACCGCACCGAACGCGAGCCCCCGCGGGCACCGGCAGAAGCAGCGCACCCTGGGCCCGGCCCCGAGGTCGTGCCGCCGCCGGAGATCCAGGAGCTGATCCGCGAGCAGCTCCACACCCACAGCGCCGCCTGGCCAGACATGGCGCTCCCGGCACTGGAAGGCCGAACGCCGCGCCAGGCGATGCGGACGAAGTCGGGCCGGCAGAAGGTAGAGCGACTACTGGCCCAGCTGGAGTGGCATGAGGAACGGGCACCAGCATGGCAGCGCGGCGCAGCGGATCGCATCCGACGCGCGCTCGGGCTGACGCCGGAGCGTCGTTGAACTGGCTCACCCAGGGTCGTCATCGCCGATTTCGGTGGCGCGCAGCCGTCGCATCGTGTTCTTCACCGTTGTGATGGGGACTCCCTCGACGTGAGCCAACACCTGCATGTTGGGGTAGAGCCGCTCGTCCAGTCGCCTCCTCCACCGGAGGTTGCGTTCGCACAGCGTCAGCTGCTTGTCCGGCATGGGCGGCCCTCCTCCTGTTCAAGCTGGCGCGTGCTTGCCCGTACCTCGCCAGGGTGGCAACGATAGATGTGCCCCGCGGAGGTTCCCATGAGCGATATCTACGGCGGGCAAGATCCGCGAGACATCCCGATCTACTCGTTCCCGGAGGCGGCTCATTACCTCCGCTTGCCGTACTCCACCCTCCGGTCGTGGGTGGTCGGCCGGGACTACCCGGTGCGGGCTGGAACGGCGCGATTCGAGCCGGTGATTCGCCTGTCCGATCCGACTGCGCCCGCCTTGTCGTTCACGAACCTCGTAGAAGCGCACGTCCTTCGGGGTGCGCGGCGTGATCACGGGATCGCGATCCGCAAGGTTCGGGCAGCGGTGGCCTACGTCCGGCAGCGGATGGGGGTCGATCGCCCGCTCGCCCACGTTCAGTTCGAGACCGATGGTGTTGATCTGTTCGTGGAGAAGATGGGGCGGCTCGTCAACGCCTCAGATTCGCAGCAGCAGACACTCTTGGAGGAGATGCGCGGTCACCTGCGACGAATCGAGCGCGATGCGGAGGGGGGGCTGGCGCGTCTGTTCCTGTTCACCCGCGGCCGGGGCCTCGATCAGCCCCGGGTTGTTGTGGCTGATCCCCGCGTCCAGTTCGGTCGGCCGGTGCTGGCCGGGACGGGTGTGCCGACGACCATCCTCCTCGGGCGGTACCTCGCCGGTGAGTCGATGGATGAACTGGCGGCCGACTATCAGTGCGATCGGCTGATGATCGAGGAGGCCATCCGCTGTGAGCACCGTCAGGCCGCCTGACCCGGCGCCTCCGCGCATCGTCTTCTTCGTTGATCGGGCCTTGGGCCGTAAGGTGGCCCAGACGCTCCGATCGGCCGGCGAGATCGTTGAGGTCCACGACGACCACTTCGCACAGAACACGCTCGACGTGGAGTGGGTGCCCATCATCGCCAGCCGGGGATGGGTTGTGCTCACGAAGGACCGCCGCCTGAAGTACCGGCGGCTGGAACTCCTCGCCATCAGCCGGTCGGGGTTGCGGCTTTTCACACTTACGAGCGGGAACATGACCGCCGACGAGATGGGGCGCGCTTTCGTGGGCGCCCGCGGCCGGATGGCGACCCTGGCCCGAACCGAGCCCGCTCCGTTCATCGGCAAGGTTTATCGGGACGGTCGCGCGGTCATCTGGATGTCGGCGGAGGAACTCCGGCAGCCCTGACCGCGTGAGGTGATCACGACCTGATCACACAGTGATCACAACTCTATGTCCGCGGGTGTCCGCCGGTGACCGCTGCTGCTTCAGCGCTCGCGAGAATGAACCCCCTCGTGCTCGTGAGAACGAACCCCCTCCTACTCGCGAGAGCGGCCCCGGCCCAAGACTGACCTTCAGGACCGAGTTAGGCCGCTCCAGGAAATGAAGTCTCCAATGATCGGCCTCAGGGCGGCCCCGCGTGAGGTGCGAGCCCAGTGGTTTGCCGAGTTCGAAGTCGGTTCTGGAACCTTCGAGAGCTCGGCGAGCCGCTGGGCGAAGTGCATCCGCGTTGAGGGTGGAGAAGGCTCTTTCTGGAGCGGCCTGACCCGAGCGGACCTGCTCGCGGAGAGCAGCATGGGTACGGGGGCTCCGGTCATCGGCCCGGCCTTTGGCCGGTACGATGACCTACGCGCCCTTTCAGGGGGGCCCCGATTCTCTTGTCGGGACGTAGATTCTTCCCCCCTGTCCGGCCCGGACACCGGGCCTCCCCCCCATCTTCGGCGCTCCTCCAGAGCGGCTTGCGAGCCCGGGGGCCGCCCTCAGGCCCGGGCTGCTCCCGCGGACCGGAAAAACAACCCGGGTTTGAACCCGGAATCGGCCGGGTGGCCGGGACGATGACCGGGGCCGGTACGGGGGCTTCGTAGTGCCATGGGACTCCAGGCTACGGAAGCGGAGAGGTATCCATGCTACCGGCGTTCACTCCAGGGAGGCAGTCAGGTATGATGCATCGGAGGCATCTTGAGAAACCGACTGCTTTGTTCTGCCATCTGCTTGCTGCTGTGGTCGATGCCATCTGCGGCCGAAGACAAACGGCTGGCGGTGTTGGAAGTGCAGGGGAGCTTGCCGGGTCCGGTGCTGCTCGCGTTATCTGATGAGGTGCGCTCCGGTGCTCTCGCCGCCCTGTCTGGCCAGGACGACTACCTGGTGATGACGCGGGAGAGCACCAACGCCTTGCTCTCCGACATGGGGCTGGACCCTGAGACCTGTACCGCCGCCGCGAGCTGCGAGGTCGATGTCGGCCGCCAGATTGGAGCAGACCTGATCATCACAGGTTCGTTTTTTGAGTTGGAAGGCAGCCAGAACCTGACCCTCAAGGTGTTCGAGACCGACAGGGGGAAGCTCCTCGCCACCCATCGGGTCGAAGCAGAAGGGCAGAAGGCGCTGCTGGATGCGACCCGCGCCGGCGGGTTGACCTTGCTTGACGAAGCTGGCCTGGCGTCTCCTCAGCCGCGGGGAAACCCCTATGGAGACGAGCGCAACATCTCCTCGGGGAATTGGAACTTCGAGCTTCCCGCGTCCCGCGCGCGATCAGTGGTCCAATTCAAGAGCACCCCGACAGGCGCGGCCGTCGTCATGGACGGCACATTCGTCTGCGAGACACCATGCTCACGGGAGGTCGAACACGGCCCGCACCGATTCAGTTTCCAGATGGCGCGGTATCTCAACGACGAGCAACGCGCGGGCATCGATGGCGACTTCGTCTTGTCGGCCACCTTGGAGCCGACGTTCGGTTGGCTCGCGGTAGAGACCAGCCCGGTCGCGGTGCCGATTCGGTTGAATGACGACCCACCCAGGCCCACGCCCATCACACGACACGAGGTGGCGCCCGGTCCGTTCACCGTGGAGGTGGCCGACGATTGCTTCGCGGGCGACGGGAGACGGGTCGTCGTTGAACGCGGGGAGGACGAGCGGGTGGTGCTCAAGGTGCATGCCATCGAGGCCGGGCTCGATGTATCGGTGACAGATGAGAAGGAGAACGCGCTCTCGGGCACACTCTGGGTTGACGGTCGGGAGGTGGGCCGTGTGCCGGGCATGCATGCGGTTTCAGCGTGTGCAGAGGAGGCCGAGATCCGCACTTCGTCGGGGACCTGGACCGGCTCGCTCGCGCTGCGACCACTGAAGGTGAACGAGTTGACGGCGGTGGTACAGAGACGGCCAATCACTTCCGCTCCTCCGGAGGCCCTACCAGCTGGTGCACCCCTACCAGCTGGTGCACTGAGTGGCTTCACCGCCAAGATAATCTACACACAGGCCAGGTTGAAAGATGCGACCAGGGCAGCAGCTCTTTTGAAGAGTCAAGGGCTGACAGTGATCATGGACCAGACCAGTGTTGGGGGGAACACCTCCCACCGCGATAAGGTATACTATTATACCTCGTCTTCACTGGATGAAGCCCGAGCCGTTTGTCAGGTATTGTCGCCGGTCGAGACCTTCGGCCCCACCGTAGGAGGAAAGAAGTATTGGAACAAACCAACCATGGAGAATAGACTCAACGTCTGGATCGTGGATTGACAGGAACCACGGGTGCTAGCCACCATCCGACGGCGCGTGCAGCATCTGGCGACGGTTGGATCGCTTCATCGTGAAGCTGACGTGGATGTGTCCGCCACGAGTCCGCGTCGTAGTGCTGCTCCACCCGAACTTCGACGGTGAGTCCTGGGAGCCCGTCATGAAAAAGTCGGGCTCACTGCACGTTGTTCCGTGAACTCGCGCTGACGGGCTACGTGACTCTTCAAGAAGTCAGCGCCGTTCAAGAAATCAGTAGGTGCGGCCACTCCGCAGACCGGCCCTGGAAGGAGAGGATCTTCGAGTTGCGGATCCGCCCGCTCTCGATCTCGATGGACCGGCGGATCGTCTCGTCGGCATGCCACGCATCGGGACCGGCCATGACGGTCTCGACATAGGGCATCAGGGCGGTCGAGATCTCCTGCGTGGCGGAGTTCCAGAGGTAGCTCGGGGTGTGGTCGACCGCGTAGTACAGGCAGCGCCCCGATCCACCGACCTCGAACGCTGGCGCCTCGAAGCTGGTCGGCTTCGCGAACTCGAAGGCCATACCTTCATCACAGCTCACGTCGATGATCACCGTGCCCGGTCGGAGCTCCTCGATCTCGGAATCATGAAGGTACATGAACGGAGCATCGGTGTCCTGGAAGGTGCAGTTCACGATGACGTCGAAGTGCCCCAGCGCCCTGGCCATCGTCATCGTCGACTCGTCGAGCACCACCTCGGCCCGCGGGGTGTCGCCCACGCGCCGGTACTGCCAGTGCTTCACCGACGGGATCGGCGAAGACACGGTGTGGCCCGGCCGTCGGGTGAACAGCGTGATGTCGCTGTACCCGAGTCCCTGCAGCGCGTGGATCGCGCCGCGTCCGGTGGAGCCGAAGCTGATCACGCAGCAGCGCAGCGCCTTTCCGTAGTGCCCCGTCATCCCCTTGAGTTGCAGCGCATGCAGCACGCTGGCGTAGCCGGCGAGCTCGTTGTTGAGGTGGAAGACGTGGAGCTCCCACTGGTCGCCCTTCCACAGGTGCATCGCCTCCCACGCGATCATTGTCAGCTTCTTGTCGATGGCGAGCTGGGTGATGGCCTGGCCCTGCACACAGTGTGGCCAGCCCCACAGAATCTGCCCCTCGCGGAAGAACGGGAAGTCCGCCTCGGTGGGCTTCGGCAACAGCACGATGTCGGTGGTCGCGAACAGCTCCTCGCGGGTGGCGAGCCCGGCGACCTTCTGCCCGAGCACCTCGTCGGACATGCCGAACCGTACGCCATATCCGTGCTCGAACCACATGCGCTCGCGTAGCTCGGGGCTGATCTTCTGGAGGTGGTCGGGGTGGATCGGTGCTCGGTGCTCGTTTTCCTTGAACGAGGTGCCGATGACACCCATGGTCAGGCCAGGCATGAGCCCTCCGGTGGCTGTCTGGCGAGCCCTTTAGCCCGAACACGGGGGGCCTGCGTGCGCGGGCACGGTCGCCCGGCGGCGTCTGCCGCCGCTCCGCTTCGTGGCGCGGCCCAGGAGCGGTTGGAGATCACAGCATCGGCAGGTCGTCCTGGTCGTCCTCCCACTCGATGCTGGCCTCGGGGGGGAGCCTCGCGATGATCGCCTGGACCATCCGGACGTGCTCGACCTCCTCACCGCGGAGCTCGGTGAACAGCTCCCTGACCTCATCGTTGGTGACGTACGGGAGCGCGTCGTCGTAGAAGTCGTGGGCCTTCCGCTCGGCGCTGAGCGCGACCTCGAGGGCCTGCCTGGCGTTCATGTTCGAGCGCGGGGAGCCCACATCCGGCGCCTCCACGTCGAACAGGTCATCCGGGGAGATGCGCATCGGGACCTTGCCGAAGAGCTTCTTCCGGCGCGCCATCAGCTCGGTGCCGTGCTTGGCCTCGGCCTCTGCCATGCGCTCGAACGCGCTCGTCGCGTCGTGTTCGAAGCGATGGCCGAGCTGGCGTACGAACATCTTGTAGCGATCGTACGCCTCGCTCTCGATGAGGATCGCGAGATCCAGGGCGTCCATCAGATCGAGCGTGGCGAAGTCAAGGTGGGTTGACATAGTCGGCTCCTCAAGTGGGGCTGGCAGCAGCTATCGGAGCTGCTCCGCATCGGCGCTGTGTCCGCTGTCGGACTCCCTGAGCCGTCCCACGTAGCCAGCGACCCCGGCCCCGCGGACAGATCCAGCTCAAGTCATCGTCATGTATGTCTCGATTTCTGCCCGCCGCCAGAGATAGCGGAGGCATCGCGCTGCGCTACCCTCGGCGCTCCACGTCCCCACAGGGGCCTACCGTATCGATGGGGCATCCAGGAATCCGATCATCCCGGTCAGCAACGAATGGAACGCGGGCCCGATCAAGAACACAAAGCTCACCGAGAGCAGCGCGAGGTAGACCCAGCGTGATCCCCGTCGATCAAACAACAGCAGAGACACCAGCCCGCCGACGGTCGCCGTCGAGGAGAGACCGGCGACCAGGTTGAGCATCGCCAAGCGCTGAAAGTACGCCGCTCGTCGCTCTCGGAATCGCGTGTTGATCTCATGGAGCTGATCCCGGTACGCGGGGCGGACTGGTGGAACGGGTCACCCCGGAAGCTCCGGCGGTCGGAACTCGTCCTCCAGGCGCTGCACATAGGCGGGGTAGTCCGCCTCGAACAGGGCCAGCATGTCTCGGTAGTGTTGGAGCTGGACGCCGTAGTGGCTCTGCTCCAGCTCGAACACCGCGACCCGGTCCGCGTGACTCTCCCGATTCTGCTCGACGCTGTTTCGGGCCCGCACGGCGTCGGCTTGCAGGTGCAGCGTGCTCAGCGCGATCACCTCCGAGCGCAGCACATACGATGAACCAAGCAAGGTCAGAAACCCCACCAGCGCCGTCACCTTTGTGGCCGCGATCGCCCTGGTCATCCTCGCCTCCGAGTGTGGATGCGCGGAGCATCCCACTCGGGTGTGGTGCTTGCGTGACGCCGGTGTGAAACGGGATGAACCCGTGGCAGGGTATCTCAGCTATAGACACACGGCTTCTGCCCGCCTGGTCAGGAGCGACCGTGCGCGATCATCCACGCGATGGCGCGGAGCTGCCAGGGCTCCTCTTCATCTCTGTGTGGGTGCGCGCGCTCGTAGGCGACCTCGAGTGTCTGCATCTCCCCGCGCTCCAGCCAGATGCCGCCGCAGAAGATGCAGGTGTCGATGAGCACGTCGCGGCTCAGCTCGGTGGTGCGCTTGATCATCGGGTTGTCGCAGCCGGGGCAGGACACGGAGTGCTGTTCGGCTGGCCCCCCGCCCACGATCGGGTGGGTCGGCGCGGCGCTGGGGACGGGGCTGGCGATCGCGGCGCTGTAGTCCGTGGTGCGGTCGCGCTCGATCTTCTCTAGCTCCCCTTTGTCCAGGTAGATCCCGAGACATGTCGGGCACTCGTCGATGACGACCCGCTCGTGTTTGCGCTGGGTCATCGGGCTGGAGTCGACGGGGCAGTTCAAGGTCCCTCCGGGAGCTGATGGGAGCGGACGGAGTAACCGGCCTTCGCCAGGACCGGATCAGGTGCGGTCGCGAGACCGAGCGCGCCCTTGGCGCTTTCAGCGGCGGGTCACCGCCTCGTGCTGCCGCGACTCTTCACAGTACGCGATCCACAGGTCCTTCTTTATCTCGGGAATCAGCACCCGATTCTTCATGGGCTTGCCCGTGCCCGGATCGTGCGGGAGCCCATCACCGGACGCGATGATCTCTGCCACCCGCCGGGGGGCCAACTTCACGAGGAGGTGTCCCTTGTGGAACATGGCGAACATCTTGGCGCCCAGCTTGATGCCCTGGGCGCCTCGACCGGTGTTCACGACCACGCCGTCCACCTGTGAGAAGTGCGCCCGCAGCTCTGCGTATGGATCGCTCATCGCTCTCTCTCCCCTCGGTCGTGGGTTGCAGAGGGGGAGCCTATGGTCTGTGGCGGCCCGTCGCCACAGTCGGCAGGGACGCGGTCAGATACTGAAGACCCGCTCGCTCTGCTGGCGCCCTTTCAGCAGAAACTCCCCGCGCCCCTCGGTCTCTTCTCGGGCCGACGCCGGTAGCGCATCCCGCACCGTGGCGCTCATCAGGATGTCGGTGCCCAGCTCCTTGTTGAGCGCCTCCAGCCGCGCCGCGACGTTGACCACGTCGCCGACCACGCCGTACTTCATGTGCTCGACGCTGCCCACATTCCCGGCGATCACCACGCCGGCATGCAGCCCGATTCGGCCGGTGAGGGAGTCGATGTCGCGCGCCTGCCAGGCTGCGGCCAGCCCGGACGCGTCCCAGCGCGTGTTCAGATCGACCAGCCGGGCGCGCATCTGTACGGCGCAGGCCACCGCGTGGCGCTCCTGATCGGCGAGGTCGTCCGGGGCCCCGAACACCGCCAGGATCGCATCGCCGATGTACTCCAGAACGCAGCCATGATGGGCCTCGACGATGACGGTCATCTCGCCCAGATACTGATTCAGCATCTCTACGACGGCGGCCGGCGGCATCTCCTCGACGATGGTCGAGTAGCTCCGGATGTCGCTGAACAGGATGGTGACGAATCGCTCCTCACCGCCCAGATCCGCGACCTCTCCCGAGGTGATCAGTCGCTTGACGAGATTCTGGGGTACGAATCGACGGAACGAGTCCAGGCCGGACTGCATCGCGTCCAGCGCCCTCGCCATGATCTCCACCTCCGCGATCCGGGACGGCGCCGAGAAGTCGTTGTCGAGGTGGAAATCCCGGATACGATCGACCTTCTCCGCGAGCTGGATGATGGGCCGCGAGATCCAACGCGAGATCCGGGACGTCAGCAGCAGCGCCACCATCAGGATCAACGAGCAGATCAGCAGCGTGCCGATCCGGATGCGCCGCACCGGTCCCAGGAACGGCCGGGCTGGCGCCACGACGCCCAGGGTCCACGGCTTGCCCACCTCAGGGGGAAACTCGAGGAACGCTGTCACCGACTCGACCCCATCGATGACCAGAACGCGACCGCTCCGCTCGTGGTACGCCGCCGCGACCGCCGGGTGTTCGATGGCATCCAGCGCTGGGAGCTGTCCGTCCCGACCCAGGATCGCCGAGTCGGGGTGCGCGACCACGCGCCCCTCGGCGTTGACGACGAACGACCTCGCGTCCAGCGTGCTGTCGATCTCGGAGAGAAACCGGCCCAGCGCGGTGATCGCCAGGTCTGCCGCCGCGATCCCGATCAGTTCGCCGTGCGTGACGACAGGTCGGGCGTGGGTCAGCCCCGGCTCGCGGGTGGTGTTGAATCGGTAGGTGTCGGTCCAGACCCCGCGCTGCACCTTCCCGTCATCGTGGATCGCCGTCAGCGCGAGCGTCCACCATGGCCGGCTCCGCGGGTCGTAGCTGCTCTCCACCCGCTTGATCGGCCCGCTGCCGACCATCGGGGTCCGCACGTCCCAGCGCCCGGTCCCGTCGACCACCACCCGTCGCCAGCGCATCACCGCGCGGTCCGGATCGCGTCACACCTGGTGGAGCGTGCCGTCCGGCAGGCCGACGTAGCAGCTCGCCAGCTCATCATGAGTCTGCATGACGCCGGCCAGCACCGCGCGCAGCAGCACCGGGCGGGTCAGGAGGGTGGGCTCAGCGGCCAGGGTCTGCGCTACGGTCTCGGCGGCCACCGCCCCGTTATCGAGGTATCGGGTCGTCTTCTCGATCGCCTGTCGACCGACGCGATGGACGGCCCGATCAGCCATCTCGAGCGCGAACCCGTGATGCTGGTGATCCGAGTACGAGATGATCGAGACGACCGCGGCCACCAGCACACCGGTGAACAGTGTTCCGATGGTGAACCGGATGCTCATGCGAAGGGGCTGCATGAAACCTGCCTTATCCGGTGCCCCCCCCTCGGCCGGGGTGCCTCGCGGCGCGACTCCTGACTCAGCGGGTTGGTCCCCGGTCGCCACGGCGGGCTCATGACATATCTGTCCGGGGTGATAGCCCTGTGCACTGCCCCGAGCCGCGATATCAAGGGAGGCTGACGTGGAGCACTTCAAGCTGTGGATCGGAGGGGAGTGGGTGGACGCCGCGGACGGCGGCACCTTCGAGAGCATCTGCCCCGGAACCGGAAGACCCTGGGCGACCCTGGCCGCGGGCAGAGCGGCTGACGCCGAGCGGGCCCTGCGAGCTGCGCGCGAGGCCTACGACGATGGGCGGTGGAGCGGCCTGAGCAACGCAGAGAGGAGCGCGCGCCTCGCCCGCGTCTCGGCCCTGATCTGGGAGCGGGAGGAGACGCTCACCAGCGCAGAGTCCCAAGACACCGGCTCCACGGAGCGAAAGGCCGGCATCGCCGACATCGCGGCGGCAGCGCAGACGTTCGAGTACTACGCCGAGCTGATCGCCGGACGCGACGAGGACCAGGTCTTCGAGTCCGACATGCCTGTCCCGAGCCGAAACATCGTCACGCGGCAGCCCTACGGCGTGGTGGTGGGCATCGTGCCGTGGAACTTCCCGCTGGTGGCCGCCTGCTGGAAGATCGCGCCGGCCATCGCCGCGGGCAACACCGTCGTGATCAAGCCCTCTCCCCTGGCGGGTGTCACCCCGCTGATGATCGCCGAGCTGTGCTCCGAAGCCGGGATCCCCCCGGGCGTCGTCAACGTCGTCACTGGCCCCGAGTCCGATCTCGGCGAGGCGCTCGTGCTGAGTCCGCTGAGCGACAAGATCACGTTCACCGGCTCGTCGGCCGTGGGCAGCCGCATCCACGAGATGTGCTCCGCCAGCCTCAAGCCGGTCACGCTGGAGCTCGGAGGCAAGGCCGCCAACATCATCCTCGACGACGCGGACATCGATCTTGCGGCCGTCGGCAGCTTGTTTCTGGTCTACTACAACCAGGGTCAGGCCTGCATCTCCGGCTCGCGCATGCTCGTGCCGCGGGCCACCCACGATGCGTTCGTCGCCAGGCTCGTCGAGCGCGCGGCCGCCATCCAATACGGCACGCTGGATGATCCGGAGTGTACCTGGGGCGCGCTGATCAGCCAGGCGCACTGGGACCGCGTCGACGCCTACGTGAAGGGGGCCGTCGAGCAGGGCGCCACGCTCGTGTGCGGCGGCGGCCGACCGCCGGACTCCCCGAGTGAGGGCTTCTTCTATGCCCCCACGATCCTCACCGGGGTCACCCACGGGATGCCGATCAGCTGCGAGGAGGTGTTCGGCCCGGTCGCCACGATCATCCCCTACGACTCCGACGAGGAGGCCATAGCCATCGCCAACGACGTGGAATACGGCCTCAGCAACTCCATCTGGTCAGCGGACATCGACCGCGCCGTCGCGATGGCCCGCAGGCTCCAGTCGGGCACCGTCTGGATCAACGACGGCCTGCTGCTCAACAACCGATTCCCGTTCTCGGGCTGGAAGAAGAGCGGCATCGGCGTCGAGCTCGGCCTCTGGGGCTTGGAGCAGTTCTCGCAGATCAAGCACATCCACGTGGGCGAGCACTCCAGCGCCGAAGACAAGTACTACGTCGCCATCGTCCTGGGAGATGACGACGAGGACTGAGGCCGCTCCAGGAAGAGCAATCTCCCCCCCTGAGGGCGGTCCCACGCGGATGCCCTTCTCCCACCATCGTGCGACGCTCTCGAACCCTGTCTCTTGATTTGGGCCAGATACGACAGCGAGCGACGCACGCCAGTGGACCCGGGGCCTCGCAGGCCGAGCCTCACGCGGGGCCGCCATCAGGCCGATCATGGGAGACTCCTTTCCCTGGAGCGGCCTGAGTCGTCGACACTTCGCCGATTCAGCGCCGCGGAGGGGGCGCCTCTCCGTGCTCCGGGGGCGGGGGCAGGAGCTCCCGCGCCGCCTCGCGCTGCTCCTCGGTGAGCAGGGCCATGATCTGATCCATCAGCGCGCGGCCAGCCTCGTGGAGCTGCTGGCGGGCGTCCTCGCTGTCTGCTGCTGCCTGGAGCTCCCGCATGTCTTCGCGGTTGGCCTCTGCGATGGCGGTGATCTCGTCGATCGTCTCGTCGTCGAGGCCGAGCTCGTCAGCGTTCTCGATGAGGATCTCGTGAGGCGGTGGGCGCTCGTCCCCGGAGGGGCCGGGCCTGGCGAAGGCGGTCGTGCTCAGGGTGGCGAGCAGAAGCAGTACGGTCGTTTTCATGGGGCCTCCTCCCCGGTTCGTCCGGGGGCAACAGGTCAGATGCGTGGCGAGCTGGGCATGGCAGACAAATTTTCATGCTGGATGATCCCGCACCCGCCCCGTGTGAGGCCCCGCTCGGGTAGGGGGTGAGCCAGAGCCCACCGGGGAGTCCGATGAACGTCGAGCACACGCTGGCGCTGCTCGCTGAGCACCACGCCGCTGATGAGATGGAGGCGCGCTTCGTCTCTGAGATGCTGGCGCTGGGTGCGCTGGGCGAAGCCGGATTCACGCGGAGTCACTTCGAGCCGGGCCACTTCACCGCGAGCGCGTTCGTCCTGTCTCCGGATGGGTCTGAGCTGCTGCTGATCTTCCACGGCAAGCTGCGCCGGTGGCTGCAGCCCGGCGGGCACTGCGATCCCGACGACGCCGACGTGTTCGCTGCGGCGCGGCGCGAGGTGGCCGAAGAGACCGGGCTGCGCGACCTCGAATTGCTCGACAGCGGGCTGTTCGACGTGGACGTACACGACATTCCGCCCCTGCGCGGCGAGCCCGCACACCAACACCTCGATCTGCGGATTCTGCTCAGAGCGCACACCCGCGACGCCGTCGCGGGGGACGACGCGCAGGCCGTGCGCTGGGTGCCGCTGGAGAAGGTCAACGCGGTGGACAGCGATGAGAGCGTCATGCGCGCCACGCGGAAGCTGCTGGCGCGCGTTCAGTCCTCGTCGGTCCACATCAACAGGGCGACATGGCGCGGGCTGACCAGCAGCACGGTCTCCTCGAACGTCGCGTCGCTGAAAACCGGGCTGCAGCCGTAGCTGTAGCCGTCGCGCGGCAGACGCAGCGTGTAGGGGTCGATCCAATCGAACAGTCGGCTGTTGCACCAGGATCGCACCCGACCCATCGACGCCGTGATGCTGCGCGCCTGCCGACGGGCACGACGCGGCTCTCCCCATCGGCTGCTGTACGCCAGGGTTTGTATCTGCAGAAAGGCCAGCAGGGTCTCTGCGTCCGCTGGATCGATCTCGTCCAGCCCGCCCGGCGCTGACTCAAGGGGCTCCACGGGCAGGCTGTCCGCAGACAGGAACGCCTCCACCGGGCCGCGGATCTCCGGCCAGAGCTGCGCCAGCGGTGAGCGAAACACCCGGTCCGACAAGCGGGGCTCCAGCAGCGCGCAGTCGGCGACGTTGGGACGGACCCCGCCCAGCCGATCCAGCGCGCTCACCAGGCGCTCGATGGGGGACCGGGTTGCCACGTGAACCTGCCTCTCGCTGCGCGTCGTCGATGAGCACACCGCGTCCTATCCGCCCGAACCCTCGCGACGCCGGATAAGCCGAAGGGATGTCGATAGAGCAGCCATCGCTGGAGCGCGTGATCAACTTCCGAGATCTCGCCGACGCTTCGCCGCGACTCTGCGCGGGTCGGGTGTTCCGGAGCGCGCGCCTCTGCTTCGCGACGCCCGACGACCTGCGGACCATCAAGCAGGATCTGGGTGTGCGCACCCTCATCGACCTGCGCACGACGAATGAGATCGAGCGCGGCCGCGATCCACGGAGCCCGCTGGAGGTGGCCTGTGAGAGCGGAGAGATCAAGCGCCACGCCGTCTCCGTCCTCGATCCCCGGCGGCTCAGGCGGGCGATGCTGGGCCGGCTGCCGTTGGGGGCGCGCCTCCGCGTGATGGGAGCGATGGTGACGGGCGGGCGTCGAAAGGCGCTGGCTGCCATCAGCGGCGAGATCAACGCATCCGGCCTCCTGGGTCTCAACGAGATCCTGCTCGCGGGGTCCGGCGTGGAGATCGTTCGGGTCCTTCGGCTCGTGGCGGATCCCGCCAACCACCCGCTGGTCATCCACTGCACGGCGGGCAAGGACCGGACCGGCCTGCTCTCCGCGCTCATCCTGGCCGCGCTCGGGATCCCACAGGCCGAGATCGTGGGTGACTACGCTCGCTCGCACGACTGCTTCGAGCAGCTCCTGGGCGATCCCGCGTACGCCGGCGGGCTGCACGACGCCGGGCTGGACCCGACGGTCTTTCTCTCTGCACACCCGGTGATCATGCAGCAGACCCTCGACCACCTCACCGAGCGCCACGGCGGCGCGCAGCGTTGGATGGATGGGGCGGGCTTTGGCCCCGAGGAGCGGGCGGGGCTGTCGCGTGTGCTGCTGAGCTGAGTGTGGTCTGCTCAGTGTCCCTGCTACTCAGTGCCCGCTACTCAGTGTCTGCTACTCAGTGTCCCTGCTAAACGGCGTCTGCTACTCAGTGTCCCTGCTACTCGGCGTCGCAGCCGGTGCAGCGGACAGTGTCGACGCCGTCGCTATTGACCAACGCATCGACCCAATCTACGATCGGCGTCCCGTCGGTGTCGAGGGTGTAGAAGTCGTTCGAGCCGATGATGCAGTGTCGATCGCCGCCGGCGACGTAGCTGGAAAAGTTGGGAACGGCCTCTTCGATGGTGTCCATCGACGCGAGCATCTGCGCGGTCCACTCCGAGGCGTCTCCGCCGCCCATGGCCTGGTAATAGAACACCTGGGTGGAGTCGGCGTAGGCGTGGAACTGAGAGAAGCGGTGCTCGGGGTAGAACGCGGCGATCTGGGAGTACAGATACGCGGTGTCCTGCTCTTCGACGTTGTTCCTGGCTGGATCGAGCGAGGGGATGTGCGCGGGGAACGCCTCGGTGGCATTCCAGGACGGGAAGCTCTCCGCGAACCAGGCGTCGGTGACTATGCCCGCCCCGGCGTCGCCGAACTGCACCACCTGGGCGGACGGGAAGCGGTCGGCGAGGTGGGCTGACCAGAGGATCGATCCGTAGGCGCCCGCGCTGCAGCCGGTCGCAACGACCTGCGATGGAGAGTTGTAGTTCTCGCTGATCCAATCGAGCACCGTCTCGGTGTTGACCTTGCCCTTGTGCTCGATGGGCACTTCGTTCGAGGTGCCCTCTCCATACACGACCGAGGCGTTGCCCCAGTGCACATCGCCCGTGCAGTAGGGGATGACGATGTGGTGGGCGTCCGCCAGGGGGTTGGCGTCGCTTTGGTGATCGTAGATGCCGACCGGGACCTCTCCCTCGATGTCGAGCATCCAGTCTGTGTTGTCGCTGAAGATGGCGTCGGCGTAGCCGCAGGTGAGCTCGTCCCAGCATGCTCCCCCGCCGATCCACTCGACCACGATCCGATCGGAGGTGCCGGGCCGGACCGCGTAGCGGAAGGGATCGCCCCGGGCGCAGGTGGTCTCGCCGCCGGGCTCGATGATGTTCCATCCGGCCTCGAGATCGGGCCCGAACGCGGTCGTGCCGGTGGTGGAGGTTCCGGTGGTGCCTGTTCCGGACGTACCCGCTCCAGACGTACCTGCGCCGGAGGTGCCGGTGGGCGAGGTGCTCTGCGAGCCGATGGAGGGATCGGCGGTGTCGCCGGAGGGGCTGCAGCCCAGGATGAGGATGAGGGAGATCATGGGGGCTCCTTTGGTGGAATCTCTACCGGAGTACGCGGAGATCGTCGATGATGGCGCTCGCGGAGGTGCTGCTGTTCTTGTCCCGAGGAGCGTGGTGGCGGCGTCGGATGTTACCGCCAGGGGGTGGGTGAGTCGGTGACCGCCGTTCCCAGAGAGATGTTCGGCCGCTATCGCCTCCAGGACCTCCTGGGGGCCGGGGGAATGGCGCGTGTCTATCGGGCGGAGCTGCTCGGCCCCGCGGGTTTCCGCAAGGCCGTGGCGCTGAAGATCATGAGGGCCGACGGGATCAACGCCGATCGGCTTGCGCTGGTCCGCGAGGGCTGCCTGGTGGGGCGCCTCAACCACCCGCACATCGTCGACGTCTATGAGCTCGGAGAGAAGGACGGACAGCCGTTCATCGCCATGGAGCTGATCGACGGGCTGACCCTGTCCGAGCTGATCGAGAGGACAGACCCCGTGCCGGGGGCGGTGGTGCTGGAGATCGGCGTGGCGGTGGCGGCGGGCCTCGCCAAGGCGCATGCCTTCGTCTCCGAGGGGGGGCCGGTGGGCCTCGTTCACCGGGATCTAAAGCCCAGCAACATCCTGATCTCGTGGGACGGCGCGGTGAAGATCGCGGACTTCGGCATCGCGGTGACGCGCCAGCAGGAGGAGGTGCGGGCCTCCGATCCCGAGGCCTTCGTGCTCGGCACCCCCGCGTACATGTCCCCCGAGCAGGCCCGCGGAGAGGTCCTGGATGGGCGCTCGGACCTGTTCTCGCTCGGGCTGGTGCTGGCCGAGACGGCCCTCGGCGCGCACCCCACCCGGGGGCGCACGGTGCGCCAGCAGATCCTCGCGGGGACCCCGGTGACCGACCCGCTGCTCACGCAGGTGGACTGCGCGGCGATCGATCGCTCCGTGCCCGGACTCAGCGAGATCCTGATCCGCTGCCTCCAGCCCCATCGCGACGCGCGTCCGGAGAGCGCCGTTCAGACGCTGGCCGCGCTCCATCGGCTCCAGGTCGCGCCTCGGCTCTACTTCCCGAGCTGGCTCCAGGAGCGGGCGCGGCCGACCTCTGCCACCCTGCCGTTTCCGGCACCCTCCACGTCGTCCATCCCCTGGAGCGGGACCAACCTCACCGAGCCTCCATTCGAGCTGGTCGGACGGGACGCTGAGCGGGAGGCCCTCGCGCGGCTGGTGCTCGGTGAGGGCCGCCTGATCACCGTGAAGGGACCAGGCGGGATCGGCAAGACCCTCCTGTGTCAGCACGTGGCGTGGGGGATGGCGGATCGGTTGGAGGGCGGGGTCTGGTTCGTGGATCTCGCGGAGGCGCGCTCGATCCTCTCGGTGCTGGTGGCCGTGGCAGGAGTGCTCGGGGTGCCGATCGGCCGCGCGGAGGCGCCGCGCCTCGCCGAGCGACTCGGCCACGCCATCTGCGGACGGAGCCCCACGCTGGTCGTCCTGGATAACTTCGAGCAGATCTCCGGCGTCGCCACCGAGACGGTCGCGCGCTGGCGCGAGCTGGCCCCCGAGGCCACGTTCGTGATCACGTCTCGTCAGCCCCTGCGGCTGGAGGGGGAGCAGGTCCTGGAGCTCTCCCGGCTGAGCGATCTCTCTGGCGTCGCGCTGTTCCGCGCGCGCGCCGCCGCCGCCGGCGCGTCCTGGGAGGACTCCCCAGACAGCTCCGCAGCGATCGCCCGCATCGTGCGAGAGCTGGACGGCTTGCCCCTGGCGATCGAGCTCGCCGCCGCCCGCGCCGACGCCCTCACGCCCGCGCAGCTGGTGGGTCGGCTCCGGCAGCGGTTCCGGCTGCTCCAGCGCCGCGACGACACCACCACCCCCCGCCAGCGCACGCTCCGGAGCACGATCGACTGGTCATGGAACCTGCTGGCGCCGTGGGAGCGGCTGGCGATGGCGCAGCTCTCGGTGTTCCGATCCGGGTTCTTCATGTCCGCCGCGGAGTCTGTCCTGGCGCTCCCGCCGGACGGCCCCTGGCCGCTCGACGTGGTGGGTGCTCTGCTTGATCGATCGCTGCTTCGCAGCCGCCCCGTGCAGGGACAGCCGCGATTCAGCATGAGCATCAGCGTGCGCACCTACGCGGCGGAGAAGCTCCGGGGCGAGCGCCGCGTGGCCTGTGAGCGCAGACACGCCCGTCACTTCTCCAGGCTCGGAACGACCCGGGGGATCGATCGGCTGTTCTCTCATCGCGGCGCCGCTCGTCAGCGGCTGCTGGAGGTGGAGCGAGAGAACCTGATCGCCGGCGCGGGCTTCGGGATCTCCCTCGGCGACGGGGAGGCCGCCGCCAGGTGCGCGCTGGCTGCGGGCATGGTCTTTGAGCGGCAGGGTCCCTTCGCCGAGGGGTTCCGGCTGCTTCGGCGGGTGCTCGATGAGGCCCGCCTGCCGCCGCGGCTCCAGGCCCGGGTGCAGGTCTGCATGGGGCGGCTGATGGGGTACTCGGGCTGGTCGTCTGCGGGGCGGGATGTCCTTGAAGAGGCCGCAGCGCTGGCGCGAGCGGCCGGCGATCAGCGCATCGAGGCGCATGCGCTCGGCTACCTGGGGCGGATCTGCTGCGGACTGGGAGAGGTGGACACGGGGATCGGTCACCTCCTGACCGCCATCCGGATCGCGCGGGAGGCCCGCGACCCGCAGCGCGAGGGACAGGTCGCGGTCTGCCTCGCCAATCGCTACCACGAGGCCGGTCGGATCGACGAGATGGCGCCCCTGATCTCCCGCGCGCTGCAGCTCTCCCGGCAGGTCGGCGATCGTCGCGTGATGGGCTCCCTGCTTCATCAGCGCGCCATCCTGCTCTGCGGCGAGGGGCGCTGGGCCGAGGCCCGCACCGCGTACGAGCAGAGCCTGCAGATCGCCCGGGAGATCGGCAACCGGCAGTCCCAGGGCTTCCTCTACAACAGCCTGGGGATCCTCGCCTGTGATCGGGGCTACATGGCCGAGGGGCTGGAGTACTACCGCCGCGGTCTCCGCATCGCCCGGGAGCTGGGCGACCGCGAGAACGAGGGCATGCTGCTCGCCAACATGGGGGAGCTGCTGCGGCTGGAGGGCAAGTCCGCGGTGGCCGCCTCGCTGCTGGAGCAGGCCATCGTGTGCAGCGAGAGCATCTGGCCCGTCTGCGCCGCTGCCGCGCGCGCTTCACTGGCGCAGATCCAGGCGGGGCGGGGGGCCATCAAGGAGGCGCGGGCGCTGCTCGCGCGGGCGGAGCCCCACCTCCGGGGGGTCCACCGCCGGCAGCTCGCCCTCCTGCTCTGCGCGCGGGCCAACGTCGAGCGGGCGGCCGGCGACACCGCCGCTGCCGACACAGCGCTCGCCGAGGCCCGCACCATCGCGCGTGAGCTCGGCGTCGGGAAAGACTCCGATCTCGGGAAGGCCCTGTCTGCGTTGGGGTGAGGGAACCGTATGAGCGACGACGCCCGCGAAATCCTGGGACGCCTGCTGCAGAACCTCGAGCGGGTGATCCGCGGCAAGACCTCGACGCTGGAGCTGCTGCTCTGCTGCATGTCTGCCGGCGGACACGTGCTGCTGCGCGACATCCCCGGCACCGGAAAGACCACGGCCGCCAGGGCGCTCGCGGTCTCGATGGGCTGCGGGTTCAAGCGGGTGCAGTTCACCCCCGATCTGTTGCCGACGGACATCCTGGGGACCAGCGTCTTCGATCCGAAGGAGGGCACCTTCCGCTTCCGGCCCGGCCCCGTGTTCACCAACGTGCTGATCGCCGACGAGATCAACCGCGCTTCCCCGCGCACGCAGTCGGCGCTGCTGGAGGCGCTCTCGGAGCAGCAGGTCTCGCTGGATGGGGAGACGCGCCTCCTGCCGTCGCCGTTCCTGTGCATCGCCACGCAGAACCCGGTGGAGTTCCACGGCACCTACCCCCTGCCCGAGGCCTCCCTGGACCGATTCTCGCTCCAGCTCACGCTGGGCTACCCGCCTCCTGAGGAGGAGCTGGGGATCCTGACGGCGCTGCGCGGTCGGCATCCGCTCGAAGATCTCCAGGCCGTTGTCGAGCGCGAAGACATCCTGCGCCTGCAGGCCGCGGTCAGCGAGATCCACATGGAGGAGCCCGTCGGCGACTACCTGCTGCGGCTGGTCCGCGGGACCCGCTCGCATGCCAGCGTGCAGCTCGGCTGCTCCATGCGCGGGGCCCTCCAGCTCGCCCGGCTGGCCCGCGCCCGCGCGCTGATGAACGGCCGCGACTTCGTGCTGCCGGATGATCTGAAGGTCCTGGCGGTGCCAGCGCTGGCGCATCGGCTCGTGCCCGACACCCGCGCGCGCTACGCCGGCGCCGATCGCGCGGGCATCGTCGAAGAGATCATCCGCGCAACGCCGCTGCCGCGGTAGCCCGGGTGGCGCGGCGCCGGTGGTCGTTCTTCCTCCCTCCGCTGGAGCACGGCTTCATCCGGAGGCTGGACGACGTCTACCGCTGCCGCCTCACGTCTGCCGGGCGCGCGCTCGTCTGGGCGCTGGTCGCCGCCGCCGTCCTGCGGCTCGGCGCGCTCTCGCCGCCGCTGTACGTCGCCCTGGGGCTGCTCGCTTCGACGGGGATCGTCGCGGTGGTGATGGGCCTGGCGTTCCGGCCGAACGTGACGCTGAGCCGTCGGCTGCCCCCGCCGCCCTCCGCGGGCGATGTCTGGCACTACGACGTGCAGATCGAGAACACCTCGCGGCGGTTGGTGCGCGACCTGCGCGTCGAGGAGCGGCGCCTTCCGGCGACCCTGCGCCCCGCTGGAAAACCGGTGGTGGTACCCGTTCTCGCCCCGGGGGAGCGCGCGACGGTGCGGGTCTCGCTGTCCTGCGTTCGACGCGGCGCCTACACGCTGGGGCATCTCCAGGCCGCCAGCAGCTTTCCGCTGGGGCTGCTGAAGCTGGGGCGCGTGCAGCCCGTCTCGGATCGGCTGCTCGTCTACCCCGCGTTCACCCGGCTCACCGAGTTCGCGGTGCCGGTCGGCAAGGCGTACCAGCCCGGAGGGATCCCGGTGGCCTCCCGGATCGGCGAGTCGATGGAGCTGGCGGGCCTGCGCGACTGGCGGGACGGGGATCGGCCGCGGGACGTGCACTGGCCCGCGTTCGCCCGCACGGGCCGCCTCGTGGTGCGCGAGCGCATGGAGGAGCACTTCACGCGGCTCGCGCTGGTGCTCGACATCGAGATCTCCCGCTGGGCCGACGCGCCGGTGTTCGAGCGCGGGCTCTCGGCCGCCGCCGCCATCGCCGACGCGCTGGCCCGGCGCGACCACATCATCGACATCTTCGCGGCGGGGGAGACGGTCTACCGGTTCCAGGCCGGCCGCGCGCTGGCCCACGTCGAGAACATCCTGGACCTGCTGGCCTGCCTGGAGCCGGGCAGTCACCTCGACGTGGACGCCCTGGCCGCGGAGATCCTGCCGCTCTCGCGCCGGCTGTCCGCGGTGATCGTGGTGCTGACCTGCTGGGACGAGGTCCGCGCGGGGGTGATCGACCTGCTGCGCGCGCAGGGGCTGACCGTGCGGGTGCTCTGCGTGCGGCCGGACACGCCGATCACCGGACTGCCCCCTCATCTCGTGGTGACCCTGTGAGGAAGACCCTGTGAGGAAGACCTTGTGAGGAAGACCCTGTGAGGGAGGTGCTGTGAGGAGGGGCGTGTCGGAGCTCACCCTGGGCGCGCCGGTCGCCGCGGCGCTGCTGCTGTCCGGACTGGCCCTGGACCGCATGGCGATCGCGATCGCCGGCAGCCTCGTGCTCGCGATCGGGATGGCCGCGAACCAGAGACCCGGGCTCACCCGCGCGCGCTCCTGGGGAGTCGCCATCGCGGGCGGGCTGATCGGCTCCCTGATGCTGCTGGTCGGGGACACCCCCCACGGACCGGTGCCGCCGCTGATCCTCTCGCCGGCCGCTGGCGCCCTGGCGGCGATCGCGATCGGCGCGACGCTGACCCGACGGCTCACCGTGGCCTGGGGCACCGCGGGCGTGCTGGTGATCGTCGCGGTCAGCATGAACTCCGCTGCAGATCTGGTGATGCCGGGGGCGGCCCTGGCCGGGGTGACGGCGCTGTCGGTGCTGCTGCGGAGCGGTCCGCTCGGACCCCTGCGGATCGCCCTGTTCGCGCTCGGCGTCTCTGCGGCGGGGGCGGGCGGCGGTGCGCTCGCCCGCCTGCAGACCTCGAGCGAGGGTTGGCTGCTGCTCGTCTTCGAGGCGGCGCTCCAGGGAAACGTCTTCGCCACCGGGCTGGGGCTTCAGTCCGAGATCTCGCTCGCCAGCTACTCCAGCGTGCAGCTCAGCGATCAGGCGATCCTCGACGTGGACGGCGCGACGCCCGAGTATCTGCGCGGACAGGTCATGGACGTCTTCGACGGGACCGGCTGGAGCGCGTCGGAGCAGATCGGCCGCCCCCGCGACGCGCCCACCACGAGCGAAGACAGCGAAGACAGCGTGGCGTTCACCCTGACCATGCTCAGCAGCATGCGCGACGTGGTGCCGCTCCCGGCGGGCACGGCCAACTTCCAGGGTGAGACGCCGACGTTCACGGACGGCTGGCTGGTGTCCGGCAGCCCCTGGCGCGGGGAGGTGCTGGAGGCGACCCGCGCCCCGGATGAGCTGCTCCCGGTCGAGTCTGCGAGGATCTATGATTCTGCGCCGAACAGCTCTGTGTTGGATGAGGCCGGGCTGGGTGCGCTGCTGGCGCTGCCGGCCGATCTGGCGGTGGCCCTCGCCCCGCTCGTCGGCGAGATCATCGGTGACGCAGACACACCGATGGACAAGGCCCGCGCGATCGAGCGGCACTTCATCACGGCCCACACCTACTCGCTGAAGTCAGACCTGCGGGGCGAGGGCCACCCGCTGGTGATCCTGATCACCGAGAGGCGACCGGCGTACTGTGTCTACTTTGCCTCCGCGATGGCGGCGCTACTGCGGGTCGAGCGGATCCCCTCGCGGGTCGTCGGCGGGTTCGCGCTGCCGCCTCCCAATCGACTCACCGGACGGGTCCTGGTGCGCAAACGCGACGCCCACGCGTGGGTCGAGGCCTGGTCTACCGAGGCGCGACGTTGGATCGCATACGACCCCACGCCCTACCGCGAGGCGGTGCTGTCTGCGGATCGAGGGAACGCGCTGCTGGAGGCCGTGCGAGACGCCGCGAGGCGGCTGTTCGTCCGGCTGCGCGCTCAGCCCGCGGCGGTGCTCGCGGACGTGGTGCTGTCGTGGCCGTTCGGGGTGCTGGTGATCGGCGGGGTGGGGTGGTCGATCTGGCTGCGGCTCCGCGGCGGCGCGCCGAGACGGCGACGGGTCGGGCGCGCGCCCATCGATCGTGCGCTGTGGCCGCACTATCGGCGCTACCTTCGGTTGCTGAACAGACGGGGCGGGATACGTCCGGAGGCCTGGCAGAGCGACGAGGAGATCCTCGGCCTGCTCCGCGAGTCTGCGTCGGCGGAGGTCATCGAGGCCGCGGAGGGGTTCATCTCGGTGTATCGACAGGCGCGCTACCGCGGTCAGCGGGACGACGACGCGCTGCGCTCGTCTCTGCGTAGACTGAAGGCGGCCTGGCGCGCGGGCCGCTGAGCGTCGGATATACCCTCACCATGACCACGTCACTCCTCCTGTCCGCGCTCGCCTGCGGCGTCCCGCTTCCCCAGGGCACGACCGGGCCCGACGCCGACGCGCTCGCTCGCCAGATGGTAGACGCGGTGAATCACGAGGCCTGGGCGCAGACCGGCGCGGTTCGCTGGACCTTCAGCGGTAAGCACGAGCACCTGTGGGACCGGGAGCGCCACCTCTCCCGCGTCCGCTGGAAGGACCGGGAAGTGCTGGTCGATCTGACCCAGCGCGTCGGTCGGGCCTGGGAGGACGGCGTCGAGGTGACGGGGGACGACGCCCAGGAGCTGGTCGACGCGGCCTGGGGCTACTGGGTCAACGACGCGTTCTGGCTCAACCCGGTGGTCAAGGCGTTCGACGACGGCGTGACGCGGTACCGCGTGACGACCGAAGGTGAGGGGACAGCCCTGCTCGTGAGCTACGCCTCGGGCGGCGCCACCCCCGGCGACAGCTATCTCTGGATCCTGGACGAGGCCCACCGTCCGATCGCGTGGCGCATGTGGGTGAGCATCCTGCCCATCGATGGGGTCCACACCACCTGGGAGGGCTGGGTCCAGCTCGACACCGGCGCCTGGGTCGCCACGGCGCACAGCCTGGGGCCGCTGACGTTGGAGATCACCGACGTGGCGGGGGCGAGCATGTTGGCAGAGCTGGAGCCCGGTCCCGACCCGTTCGCGGCGCTCATGGAGTGAACATGCGCGAAGATCAAATCCTGTCCTGGCTCTCCCTGACGGGGCCCGACGCCGAGGCCCGCGCCGTCGTGCTCCGGCAGCGACTGGCCGCAGGTGAGCGAGACCTCGGCGACTACTTCCTGGCCGAAACCGAACGCGAGCCGCGGGCGGCGCTGCGGGTCGAGCGCCTCCACGATCACCTCACCCTGCTCATCGGGCCCTTCCTCCACGCGGAACGGCCGGTCGCCCCGAGCGCCCTCTCCGCGATGATGCGCGCGGCGTTCGTCCGGGCCGAGGCCCACCAGACCGATCAGATCGGCACCCGCCCCCTGGCTGGCGTCATGCGGCCGGCGCTCTCAGCGGTGCTCACGGAGCTGGGTTTTGCCGACTGCGGTCTGCGCATCGAGTACCGCAGCCCGGTCGCCGACCTGCCCGATGATGCTGGGAACCCGCTGACCTGGCAGAGCCTCGACGTGGTCGGCGAGGAGGAGGCCGCCGCCATGTTCGCCCGAACCAACGAGGGGGACCCCCATGGCCTCGAGCCTGGAGAGGACCCGCGCGCGGTCATCGCCGGCTACCTGGTCGAAGAGGGGCTCACCCACGGGCCGGACTGCATTCAGATCGGCTACCAGGGCGGCGAACCGGTCGCCTTCGTCTGTGCCCAGGTCTCCCGATCAGACGGCTGGTCGCGGATCACCTACATGGGCCTCGCGCCCGAAGCGCGGGGGCGCAAGCTCGGCACCTGGGTGCACCGCAGGGGATTCACCATGCTGAAGGCCCAGGACGGCCAGCTCTACCACGGCGGAACCGCCGCCTCAAACGCTGCGATGGTGCACCTGTTTCAGCGTCACGGCTGCGTGGAGTTCCGCCGGATGTTCGAGTGGCTCTGGGTTCGTCCGCATGTGTAGGGTCGTTCTGTTCAGGGCAGAGAGACGAGCGTCTCCTTCAGAATCGTGAGGAGCGGACGCAGATCTGGCGCCGTAGCCTCTGGGGGCCAGAGCGCGCGGGCTGGGACCACACCGGTGAACCCGGCGGTCTCCCACGCGCATGGACGAAGCAGCACCGGCAGCAGCGTTCCCTGCTCACGAGCCGCCGGAACCTCTCGTTTCATGCAGAACGGACAGCGCAGAGCCGCCGGGCTCAGCAGGAAGATCACCAGATCCGCCTGGGCGAGCTCTGGCCGAACGCCTTGATCCCACTCCGGACCGAGCGGGATCTCGCGATCGTGATCGACCTGCACGGCCCGACCGCCGAGTCCTGTCGTGAGCGCCGCGACCAGGGCGTCTCGGGCCGGCCGATCCGCGGCGCCGGAGCTGATGAAGACGCGAGTCGGCGGCCGGACCGGGCGATCCCGGACCCGGGAGAGCCGCGCCCTTCGCGCCGGGAGGAGCGCGGCCAGCGGCAGGAGCAGCAGCGCCAGACCCAGCGCGGTCGCTCCCACCCACTCCAACGCGTCGCCTGACATCAGGGCCTCCCAGGGTGGAGTCTACCGCCTCACAGCGGTGAGCGTTCAGGTTGACCACCCCTCGCTTGCCCTCGGGCCCGGTCCAGACAGACCGGGTCTCGCAGACCGGGCCTGTAGGACCCCTGACCGCGTCTCGTCTCCTTGCTGTGACGCTTCCCCCCGGTGTGGAGCACCGCTGCAGACACAGCCGCTGTGGACGCAGCGGCTGTGTTGCAGAGCGGCGGCTCCTCACCGGCAGCCAGGAACCACGAGTTCGGCGC